>JBGARM010000160.1:0-6922 GCA_044230215.1 Thermoanaerobaculia bacterium
GGAAGATCCCCTCGCTGCTCTCGAAGAAGTCGCCGTTGAAGTACATCCGAACCGTCTCGTCGAGCTCGCGGTAGGAGGCGCCGAGGGCCAACTGGCTGTCGACGCCAGAGGAGCGCATGACCGACATCTGGTAGCAGGCGGTCTCGGCCTCGCCGCAGGTCATCGTGCCGTCCAGGATGACCGGCAGGAAGTCGTCGCTCACGAGGTTGTCCTGCGAGACGATGCGATGGGAGGCGGCGAACGAAGTCTGCCAGAGCGGGCCCATCTGCAGCACGAAGCCGCCGCGCGGGGTGATGGCGATGCTGCCGTCGGTCATCGTCGTGAACAGGCCGTACTGGACCAGAACCTTCTCGTCCGCCTGCCAGCCGCCGTCGCTGAAAGCGTCGATCGACTCGGTCGCGAGCAGAGCGCTGTCGGTGCCGGCGAGACGCCGGGCATAGGCGCCGCTGCTCTCGCGATAGCGCAGGCCGGCGCGCAGATCGCCGAAGCCCTCCACCTTGCGCGCGTAGTCGCCTTCGACGCGCAGACGCCGCGAGGCTACCGGCAGTCCGAGGGGGTCGATCCAGGCCCGGTTATAGAGACCGCTCTCTTCGACCAGCGAGGCCTTGATCGAGGTCGTTCCGGCCTCGCCCACCGGCCGATTCCAGGCGAAGAAGAGTTGCGACGCCTCGACGGGGGTGACGTAGCCGTCGCCGTTCATCGTCAGCCGGTTGCTGCTCGACAGAATGTCGAAGTCGCCCTGCGCCGGAGTCTGGACGTTGAACGAGACCGAATGCGTCTGGCCGTCGATGCCCAACCCGGCGTCAGGGCCGGGCCGCGGCTGGAGCTCGGATTCGAAGGTCTGGAAATCCCCCTGCATCGTCAGCTTCACCTTGCCGAGCTGACCGCGCAGGCCGACGTTGGCGCCGGTCAGGCGGGCGCTCGCATCGGGCGTCACGTCGTGGACGCCGGAGAGCGCCGAGACCTCGGCGAGGAGGCGCGAGTCCATCTGCGAGCTCGAGCCGATGACCAGATTGGCGACCTCGGGGGCTTCCGGAGCGGTGTCCGTGCCCGCTTCGAGCGGCGCAGTGATCTCGCGCAGCACGTCGGCGGGGATCTCCGAGCGCACGCTCCAGAAGTCGGTCAGGTCGGCGGAGGCCTCTTTGGTCAGCTGCAGCTCGACGAACTGGGCGGAGTCGGCGGCGTCGCGCTGCAGGAGCTGGATCGCCGGCGCGAGTCCTGCCTTGTGCGCGATGAGCTTGTAGATGCCGGCCGGCAGGTCGGCGAACAGGAAGCGTCCGCCGGCGTCGGTGAGCACCTTGTGCATCGACTTCTCGACCAGCTGATAGGCGTAGACGCGCGCCTCGGAAACCGGCGACTGATTGAGGACGACACGCCCTTCGAGCCCGAGAACTTCAGCTTGAACCGATCCCGCAAGCGCGAGGAGAGTCAGCGTGGCGAAAATCGCCGGCGCGCGCCGATGAGGGAAAATGGGTAGGAAACCCATTGCTGCGCCAATATAGCGCCGGTGTCAAGGGCTGTCAATTCCACCGTCCGACCGGCCGGGCCACGGTCACCAGGGGCTCTCGAGCGGCGTCCAGCCGACGACCGCGACCTCGATTTCGCCCGCGCCGGCGCGGCGCAGCGCCGCGGTCGCGCCGCGGACGGTCGCGCCGGTCGTCAGCACATCGTCGACGAGCAGGATCGTGCGGCCCTCGACCGCCCTCGGGTCGCGCACCCGGAAGTGCGCCGCGCGGCTCCGCCCGGTCCGCCTCTGGCCGGTCTGACGCGGCGCGAAGAAGCGCCGGACGAGGGCTCGCGGGCAGGGGCGCCCGAGCTCCCGGGCGAGCGGGCCGGCGACGAGCTCGGTCTGGTTGAAGCCGCGCGCCAGGCGCCGCGGCCAGGGCAGCGGCACCGGCACGACGAGGTCGGGCGGCCGCCAGTCGGACTCTCGCCGCCGGCGGGCGAACGCCTGGCCGAGCGCGCGAGCGAAATGGGCGCCGAGGTAGTCGAGGCGCCCGAACTTGAACGCCTGCACGACCTCCTTGAGCGGCGTCTCATAGCGCCACAGGGGGGTGAGGCGCGCGAACGCCGGCGGATCGGCGAGGCAGGCCCCGCAGCGCTGGAGCGGCGAACCGGCCGGGACGGCGGCGAGCGGCCGGGCGCAGGTGCGGCAGCTGGCGAGCGGATCGAGACTGACCAGACGGCGACGACAGGCGCCGCAGAGTCCGAGTGGCGGCGCGCCGACGAGCGTCGCCGTCGGCCCGTCCGTCGCCTGAACGAGAACGCCGCAGGCGAGGCAGTGACGCGGCCAGAGAAGGTCGAGCAGGTCGAGGAGCGGGCGCATGGCGATGGTCCGGCCCTCGCGTCCGTAAGAAAGTGAGAGCCGGGTCCCTGATCTAAGACGGAATCGACCGCCGCTATACTTGCGCTTCCGGCCAGGGAAGCCGCCAAACCGCAAACGGGATGCGTTCGCATCCGAGGAGATCGACGTGAAGCTTTCCATCGTGCGCTTGCTGTTCGTGTTGGCCGCCGTCGTCTTCTGTGCCCTCGGGGCGCCGCTCGCCGCCGCCGAGCAGCAGGAGAGCTACACCTTCACCCTCGGCCTTTTGGGTGGCCTCGGTGGCGCGCTCGATGCCGATCCCGATCCGGGCCTCAGCCAGACGAGCTGGGCGCTCGCCGCCGGCATGATCACCGCGCCGCGCACCCTCGTCGTGGTGCGCGCCGGGCGCTTGGCGATCGAGGGCGATCCGGCGTTCGAGCGCTTCGCCAAGGCCGATCTCGAGTACGTCAACATCGCCGGCGAGTACCGCTTCGCCCAGCCGACCTACGACTACGGCACCTACATCGGCTTGGGCTACTACCAGATGAAGGGCGACCTGCTGACCGGCGGCGAGACCAAGGAGAGCGACCTCGGCATCGTGCTCGGACTCACCGGCGACTTCGATATCACCCGCTACCTGTCGTTCATCGGCGAGGTTTCGGCGCACTACGTCTTCCTCGACGACGCCAGCATCTACGCCATGGCCAACGTCGGCCTCGCCGTCCACTTCTGAGCCCCGGCTGCCGCGGTCGCAGCTGCCAGAGGCCCGGCGGCCGCAACCGCCAGAGGTCCGCGGCCGCAGGCGCCAGAGCTCAGGGCTTGGCGGCGGCGCGTTTCGCCGCGCGCTCGTCGAGGCGCGCGAGGACGGTCGTGCGGGCGAGCGAGCTCCGCCAATCGGACGCGCCGATGAAGGTCGCCGCGAGCTTGCCGTCGAGGACGAGGTGGGTCTCGGGCAGCTGCACGGTGCGGAAGCGGCGGGCGACGTCCCAGACCGGATCGAACAGCACGGGATAGCGCGGGTTGCCGACGAACGCGACCGCGCGGTCGCGCTCGTCGGCGACGGCGACCAGGACGAGCTTCAGGCGCTCGGGACCGATCTCGTCGGCGAAGGCGAGCAGGCCCGGGATCTCCTGCCGGCACGGCGGGCACCAGGTCGCCCAGAAGTGCACCAGCGTCGCCGGCTCGAGCCGCGCGGCGACCGCCACGGCGGCGCCACTCTCGTCCATCAGGTAGCCATCTTCGAAGCGGCGCTCCGACTTGGCGCGCGGCCAGAGGAAGAACGCCAGGACGATCGCGAGAGCGAGGCCGGCGGCGATCTTCGCCTGCAGCGGCAGGCCGCGCCGCGGGGCGGCAGCCGACGCGTCGGGTGGCGCCGAGACCGGGGAAGTGGAGAGCTCGGCGGACGCGGCAGGGGGCGAAGCAGGCGTCGAGTCGTCGATTTCGTTCATCCTCAGCTATCCTAATCAAGGAAGCGATGAGTTCTCCCCGCCCAAACGCACGAGATTCGGCAAGGTCCCGCCTGCCCGGCGGCGCCGGAGGCCCGGCAGGTCGCCGCCGGGCCTATCTGGTCGGCGTCGCCCTGCCCGGACTGCCGGTCTACGAGGCCGAAGAGCATCTCGCCGAGCTCGCCGCCCTGGCCGACACCGCCGGCGTCGAGGTGGCCGGCGAGACCGTGCAGGCGAGGAAGTCGCTCGACCCGAAGTTCTTCATCGGCTCCGGCAAGGCCGCCGAGGTGGCCGCCAAGGCGGCCGAGCTTCAGGCGAACCTGGTGATCTTCGACGACGACCTCTCGGGCGGCCAGGTGAAGAACCTCGAAGAGGTCCTCAAGGTCCAGGTCATGGACAGAAGCGGCCTGATCCTCGAGATCTTCGACCAGCGGGCGCGCAGCAAAGAGGCGCGCACCCAGGTCGAGCTCGCCCGCCTGCAATACCTGCTGCCGCGCCTCACCCGGCAGTGGCAGCACCTGTCGCGCCAGGTGGGCGGCATCGGCGTGCGCGGCGGCGAGGGCGAGTCGCAGCTCGAGGCCGACCGCCGGGTGATCAAGCGCAACATCACCCGCCTGAAGCGCGAGCTCGAGCAGATCGACCGGATGCGCAAGGAGCACCGGCGCGGGCGCTCCGAAGTCCCGGTCGTCGCGCTCGCCGGCTACACCAACGCCGGCAAGTCGACGCTCTTCAACCGCCTGACCAACGACAAGACCTTCGCCGAGAATCGCCTCTTTGCCACCCTCGACTCGCGCCTGCGCCGCGGCGCGCTCGACCGCGAGGGGGCGCTCGCGGTCTTCGCCGACACCGTCGGCTTCATCCGCAAACTGCCGCATCATCTCGTCGCCTCCTTCCGTTCGACCCTCGACGAGATCGTCCAGTCGGACCTCGTCCTGCACGTCATCGACCGCAGCCACCCGCGCTGGGAGGAGCAGAAGGCGGTCGCCGAGGAGGTCATGAAGGAGCTCGGCATCGACCCGGCGAACGTCCTCGAGGTGCACAACAAGATCGACCGCCTGCCGGCCGAGGAGCGCATCTCGCGCGCCCGCGCCGGCGTGAGCGCGGTCTCGGCCGAAACCGGCGAAGGGATCGAGGCGCTGCAGGCGAAGATAGCCCGCGCCCTGGGCGAGAAGGCCCACGCCCGGCCGCAGGAGACGCACAGCGCGGCCTACTGGGAGAGAGTCGCGGCCGAGCAGACGAGCGAGCTCGCCGAGCCCGCCGCGTCGGAGGCCGATGGGCCTGCCGCCGCCGCGCCGGCCGCCGCCGGGTCATCGCCGGGATCGGCGGCAGCGGCGGGATTGGCGGCACCGCCGGCACCGTCAGCAGCCGCGCCGCGCACAGGCCCGAGCCGCATCGGCGGCGGGCCGTCCGGCCCCCCGCGCAGCCGCAAGCGCAGCCGCTGAAACGGCTTTCGCGCCCCGGGGACTTGTCGCCAGGGGGCGCCGTCGCATAAGCTTCCGGGCTCCGGTGGGGCTGTAGCTCAGCTGGGAGAGCGCTTGAATGGCATTCAAGAGGTCGACGGTTCGATCCCGTTCAGCTCCACCAATCTCCCTTTCCTGATTTTCCGCACGATTTCCTGACCCAACGCCCGCCGGCCGCCAGATAGCGGCCGGTTTTTGCGTCTTGGACAGGCATGAGCCAAACCTCGCCTGGCCCCACCGCCGGCCCCACCGCCGGCCCGCGTCTCCTCGACCGCCTGAGCTTCGAAGCCCGCCGGCGCAGGCTCTCGCTGCGCACCGAGAAGGCCTACCGCGGCTGGGTGCGGCGGTACGTCCTGTTCCACTTCAAGTGTCATCCGGCAGATCTCGGCGCCGAAGCGGTTTCGGCCTTCCTCGCCCATCTCGCGGTCGAGGAGCAGGTCGCCGCCGCGACCCAGAACCAGGCGCTCGCGGCGCTCCTCTTCCTCTATCGCAACGTCCTCGGCATCGACCTCGGCGCGCTGCCGGCGACGATGCGCAGCCATCGCCCGGTCAAGCTCCCGACGGTCCTGTCGCGCGACGAGGCGCGGCGGCTGCTCGCGGCGATGAGAGAAGGAGTCGTCGGCACGGTGGCCCGCCTGCTGTACGGCTCGGGCCTGCGCCTCCTCGAGGCGTTACGCCTGCGCGTTCAGGACCTCGACTTCGACCGCCACGAGCTCACCGTGCGGGCCGGCAAAGGGGGCAAAGATCGGCGCACTCCACTCCCGGGCAGCCTCGTCGAGCCGTTGCGCCAACAGCTCCACGCGGCGCGTTCGCTGCACGAGCAGGACCTGCGCGAGGGCCATGGGGAGGTCGACCTGCCCAACGCGCTGGCGAGAAAGCTCCCGGGCGCAGCGCGGGATTGGGCGTGGCAGTGGGTCTTCCCCGCGCCACGATGGAGCCTCGACCCGCGCGCCCCGTCCGGCCGGCCGAAGCGTCACCATCTGCACCCCCAGCGCATCCAACGGGCCATCACCCTCGCCGCACGCCGCGCCGGTATCGACAAGCGCGTCACCTGCCACACCCTGCGTCACAGCTTCGCGACCCACCTGCTCGAAGGGGGCTACGACATTCGCACCGTTCAGGAGCTCCTGGGTCACTCCCAGGTGACCACCACGATGATCTACACCCACGTCCTCAACAAGGGCGGCCGCGGCGTGAGAAGCCCGATCGACGACCTGTGATGGGAGCCAGAAGTCGCCCGCGACACGAGCGCTCCGTCCCCGCCCCGCGGCTCCCCGCGCGACCCGCAAACGCGGCACTTTCTGCCGTGCTTGCGAGCGCAGCCCGGAGAGCTATGATCGAAACAAATCGAGGCCCGACAAAGGGGTGAGAGCAAGAAATGGAAAATAACGAACCCCGCGAAATCGGCGAGTTCACACCAAACTCACGTTGCCGCGTTTGCCACTTAAGAAGTAGTTAGACGACTGTGGATGAGAGCTCTCGGCCTCTACCTTTTCTTGCTCGCTATGACCACAGGCATTTCGATCGCCATGGCCGAGCCCCTTCGTCCAAAGACATTGGTGGGCTGGCTTCTCGCCGTTCCAATCTTGGTTGTCTGCTATCTCGCGAGCGAGGCAGTCTCGGAAGATCTTCCCTTCCCGGTTCGAGACAACCCCAACCCAGTCTTCTCTTGGAAGCGAATCGCGGTTGGTCTCGCTTTGCTCATTCCCTTCGTT
>JBGARM010000161.1:0-6892 GCA_044230215.1 Thermoanaerobaculia bacterium
CGAGGAAGATGGCGAGATAGAAGCCCGACAGGCCGGAGGCGAGGACGGTGGGAAAGGCGAGGAAGAGCACCCCGCCGGCGGCGAGCAGCCAGACCTCGTTGCCGTCCCAGAACGGTCCGATCGCGGCCAGTACTTGGCGGCGCTCGCGGTCGGTGCGCGCGACCAGCAGATGGAGGGCGCCAGCGCCGAAATCGAAGCCGTCCATCACGACGTAGATGGCGAGCATCCCCGCGGCGACTGCGAACCAGAGCGTTTCCATGGCGCGGACCTAAGGTTCCCCGGCCGGCGGCAGCGTCCGCAGGGAGCGCGGCCCGTGCCCCACCTCGCGCATCACCAGCGACAGGAAGAGCAGGCCGAGCACGAAATAGAGGCCGGCGAAGCCCAGGGTCGTGAACAGTGTCGCTCCGCCGTGCACGGTCGGCGAGCCGCCTTCGGCGGTGCGCATCAGGCCGTAGACCAGCCAGGGCTGGCGGCCGAGCTCGGCCGTGAGCCAGCCGGCGGTGTTGGCGATGTAGGGGAAGGGAAATGCCAGGACGAGGACCCAGAGCATGAGGCGCGAGCGCTCGAGGCGGCCGCGCCAGAGGAGGAGAGTCGCCGCTCCCATGACGGCGATGAACAGGGTGCCGAGTCCGACCATGATGTGAAAGGCGTAGTAGAGCAGCTCGACGTTGCCTGGCCAGTCGCGCTCGGGAAAGTCGTTCAGGCCCTGCACGTTGGCGGAGAAGTCGCCGTAGGCGATCCAGGAGAGGAGGGAAGGCAGGTGGACCGGGTTGTCGAGTCGCCGGGCCGCGACGTTGGGCTGCCCGATCATCGCCAGCGGCGCGTGCCCGCCGCCCTCGAACCGCCCTTCCATCGCCGCCAGGCTCGCCGGCTGGTGGGCGGCGACCAGACGGCCCTGGTTGTGGCCGGTGGGGAAGGCCACCAGTTGCGCGGCGACGAGGCCGGCGACGACGCCGGTGCGCAACGAGATGGAGGCGACCTCCGGGTGCTCGCTGCGCAGGCGCCAGAAGGCCCCCACCGCGGCGACGACGAACGACGCCGTCACCACCGCCGCCGTCTGGTTGTGCAGATACTGGGCGATCGCCCAGGGGTTGCCGACGAAGGCGCCGAGATCGCGCAGGCGGAAGACGCCGTCGGCGCCGAGCTCGTGGCCCTGAGGATGCTGCAGGAAAGCGTTGGTCGCGATGATGAAGTAGCCCGACAGCCAGCTGCCGACGAAGAGCGCCAGCGCCGCCAGGAAGTGCTTGCGCGGACCGAGCTTGCGCTCACCCCAGACCAGCAGGGCGAGAAAGCTCGATTCGAGGAAGAAGGCGAAGATCCCCTCCATCGCCAGCGTCTGGCCGATGACGTCGCCGGTGCGGCGGGAGAAGGCGGCCCAGTTGGTGCCGAACTGGAACTCCATCGGCACTCCGGTCACCACCCCCATGGCGAAATTCAGGCCGAAGATCCGGATCCAGAAACGCGCCGCGTCGTTCCAGCTGCTCCTGCCGGTGGCGAGGGCGATCGCCTTCATGACGACGATGAGCAGCGCCAGGCCCATCGTCAGCTGCGGAAAGAGGTAGTGGTAGGTGATGGTGAAGCCGAACTGCAGCCGGTGCCAGAAGAGGGGATCGGTCATGGGATTCACACCGGGGCGGCGAGCTCGACCCGGTTGCGGCCGAGGCGTTTCGCCTCGTAGCAGGCCTCGTCGGCGCGCCGCAACAGCTCCGCCGCGTCGAACGGGAAGTCGGTCGCGGCGGCACCCCCGAGGCTGGCGGTGATCGCGACCTCCTCGCCGCCGGGCAGGGCGAGGAGCGGCCCCCGGTCGAGGGCTTCCCGGACGCGCTCGGCGATCGCACCGACCTCGGCGGCCGGCGTATGGGGCATGAGGACGACGAACTCCTCGCCGCCCCAGCGGAAGAGCAGGTCGGTCTCGCGCAGGGCGCCCTCGATCCGGCGCGCGGCGCGCTCGAGGATGAGATCGCCGATGGCGTGGCCGTGCAGGTCGTTGAGTGCCTTGAAGCGATCGAGGTCGGCGAACAGCACGCCGATGCCGAGGCGCAGACGCCGGCTGCGCTCGGACTCCTTCTGGAAGATCTGCGCGAAAGCGCGGCGGTTGGAGCAGCCGGTGAGGCTGTCCTGCAACGCGTCGCGCCGCTGGCGCTCGCCGAGGCGGGCGAGGGCGGTCGAGAACATTCCCGTCGCGACGATGAGCGCCGTCGACAGCAGGCCCATGACGAGGACGATCTCGCGCAGGCGGGGCAGCAGCAGGTCGCCGCTCGCCGTGCGCGCGTCGAGGGCGATCTCGATCGTGCCCAGCGCCTGATGCACGCCGAGGAAGACCACCAGTCCGAGGACGCCGAAGCCGATCACGGTGAGGGCGACGCCGTGGGTGTAGCTGAAGTCCTGGAGCGGCGGGCTGACGAAGTGGCGGTCGACCCAGCCGCGCACCCGGCGCCCGCCGAGGCGCAGGATCGGCAGGACGATGAGCAGCAGCTGCAGCAGGTCGCCGATCACCCAGCCGCGCCAGATGCGCTGGCCGGCTACGGGATCGAGTGCGTGACTGCTGTTCCAGAGGATTGCCGCCAGCGAACCGGTGACCGCGGCGACCAGGCCGGCGCCGGCGAACCAGGCCAGATCGCGTCCCCGCCGCAGGTCGGGATCGACCCGCACGGCAACGAGCGAGGCCCAGAGCATCAGCGTCTCCATGACGCCGGCGACGGCGAAGAGGGCTGCCAGGGGAAACTCGAGGCCGGAGGCGAGCGCGCTGGCGAGGTTGGCGAGATAGATCGGAATCGCCGCCCAGGTCGGCCCCAGCCAGAGGGCGATCAGCACCGAGAAGAGGAAGGGCGGGAAGATCGTCACTTCGAACGGGATACCGCCGAGCGACAGCGCGATGCCGTTCCAGTCGAGCCAGACGTTGAGGACGCCGAAGGCGACGGAGGCGAGGACGAGAACCGCCCAGATCGCGACCAGCTGGCGGAGGCGGGCGCTGCCGCGCGCTTCGCGGAGCTCGGAGATCGGCCACCAGACCGGGCCGCGGTCGAGGAGCAAGGCGGATGGGACGGCGCCGGGCAGCACGGACCCGAATTACAGCACAACCGGCGCCGGGGGGGCCGGACTCAGGTTGCGGCGACGGCGGCGACGACGCGCCGGAGCGCCGCGCCCACCTCGGCAGCGACCGCGTCGAGCGCTGCATTTTCCAGCATTTTCATCGCCCCCGCGGGGTTCATCGCCCGGACCACGGTCCGCCCGTCTTCGACGGCCACGGCGACGTTGCAGGGCAGCAGAACGGAGACCTGCGGTACCGCCTGCAGGGCGCGGTGGGCCGACGGGGGGTGGCAGGCGCCGAGGATGAGGTTGCGCGGCACGTCGACCCCCAGCTTCTCCTTGAGCTTCGCCTGAATGTCGATCTCGGTCAGCACCCCGAAGCCCTCGCGGGCGAGCTCGCTCCGGCAGCGCGCGACCGCATCGTCGAAGGGCAGATCGGTGACGGCTTCGAAAGCGATTCCGGTGTCTCGCATGGCGGCGTCTCCCTGTCCGGCGACTTCATCCTACGCCCGTGGACCGCCCCCGCGGGCGGCACAGCGGCGAACCGGATCGGGTAGCCTTGGCGCATGATCGGAATCGCCGAGGAGCGCGCAGCGCGTTTTCGCGCCGATTTTCCGGCCTTCACTGCGACCGCGACGCTCGACGAATTCCGCCGCCGCGAGCTTGCCCGCCTCGATCGCGAGGGCCACGTCTATCTCGACTACACGGGCGGCGGCCTCTATGGCGAGAGTCAGGTGCGGCGGCACATGGAGCTGCTGCTCGGTTCGGTGCTCGGCAACCCGCACTCCACGAACCCGACTTCGGCCGCCGCGACCCACTACGTCGAGAGTTGCCGCCGGCGGGTTCTCGCTTTCTTCCACGCCGACCCCCGGGAGTACGTGGCGATCTTCACCGCCAATGCCAGCCAGGCGCTGAAGCTCGTCGGCGAGTCGTATCCGTTCCAGCCCGGCGACCGCTTCCTCCTCACCTTCGACAACCACAACTCGGTGAACGGCATCCGCGAGTTCGACCGCGCCCACGGCGCGGAGACGATCTACGTCCCGGTGACCCCGCCGGAGCTCCGGGTGGACGAGGCGGCGCTCGATCTCGAGCTCGCGCACGCCCGCATCGGCGGGCACAACCTCTTCGCCTATCCGGCGCAGTCGAACTTCTCCGGCGTGCAGCATCCGCTGTCGTGGATCGCGCGCGCCCAGGAACAGGGCTGGGACGTGCTGCTCGATGTCGCGGCGTTCGTGCCGTCGAACCGGCTCGACCTCTCCGCGGTGCATCCCGATTTCGTCGCCCTTTCGTTCTACAAGATGTTCGGCTACCCCACCGGGGTCGGGGCGCTGCTCGCGCGCCGGAGCGCCCTCGCCAAGCTCCACCGCCCCTGGTTCGCAGGCGGGACGATCACCGTCGCCTCGGTGCAGGCGGACATTCACACCCTGGCCGCCGGCGAGGCGGCGTTCGAGGACGGCACCCTGAACTACGCCATCCTGCCGGCGGTCGAGTACGGCCTCGAACTGCTCGAGGAAGTGGGGATCGAGCGCATTCACGAGCGGGTGCGCTGCCTCACCGGCTGGCTCCTCTCGGAGCTTGCTGCGCTGCGCCACGGCAACGGCGCGCCGGTGGTGCGGATCTACGGCCCGACGACGACCGAGCGTCGCGGCGGCACGGTGACCCTCAACTTCTTCGACGCCCGGGGGCATTTCGTCGACCACCCGGTCGTCGAACGCCGCGCCGGCGAGCACCGCATCTCCTTGCGCACCGGCTGCTTCTGCAACCCGGGGGCAGGGGAGCTCGCGCTCGGCCTCTCCAAGGGCGAGCTCTTTCACTGCATGCGCGAGGTCGGCGACGACGTCGCGCACATCACCTACGACGACTTCCGGCGCTGCATCGACGACAAGTCGACCGGCGCCGTCCGGGTCTCCTTCGGCTGGGCCTCCACTTTCGCCGACGCCGAAGCGTTCCTCGCCTTCGCCCGCGAGCTCGCCGAACCGGCGGTCTAGCTCAGCCGCAGAGCTCGGGTCAGGGCACGGTCGCCGACCACAGCGAGGTGTTACCGGACTCGAAGCCGTCGACGAACAGGGACGCGAGAGTCCCTTCGATGACGAAGGGAAGGCCGAGCGCTGTCAGCAGCCCTGCGTCGGCGACCGGCTGCCAGGCGCCGGTGGCGAACTGCAGGGCGTTGCCGGTCGTGGTCTGGCCGTCGATCGTCACCGGCGGCGCCCACGGACCGGTATAGGTGGCGTTGCCGTCCACCTGCCAGTCCAGCCAGTAGGTGCCGGGCGGGAGGGTGACGACGACGGCCGTCACGGCCGTCATCACCGGCCGGGTGGCGTCGGTCGGCTCCGACTCCTTGCGGCGATAGATGTTGGCGAAGCTCGAGGTCGTCAGGCGATTCGTCGTCGTGTCGCCGAAGACGACCGTGCTGGTGAGCAGATCCGGCGAGCCGTTCCAGATCTGCAGATTGATGCCGGTGACCGGTGACGGTGTCGTCGGGCTGCCGCCCATGTAAGGGTAGAAGGTGATCGAAGTGACATTCCAGCTCGCCCCGGTGACGGTGAAGTCGTCGGCCACCCGGAAGGCGCCGGAGAGCGAGTGATTGAAGCCGCGGCTGGTGAGACCCGCCGTGACGTCGCGCGCCAGGCTCTCGTCGGCCCCGCCGGGGCCTGTGCCCGGGCTGTTGACCAGCGGGCCGTTGTCGTAGAGCACCACCCCGGGCGGCTCGCCGGGTGCCGCCGGCCCGTCGTCCGCAGGGGACTGGGCCCCCGCCATCGTCGCGATCAGCATCATCGTCGAGAAGACCCACGCGAGTCGCTTCATGGTGCCCTCCTGTCGCAAGAGTTCGTTGGTGTGCTCTCCCTGGGGCCGCGCCGGCCACGTCTGCAGAATTGCAGGATCCTCCTGCAGCCGCCGGCTGTCAATCCTTCGCACCGCGGCGGCGGACTGTCCGGGGTCGGCGGCGTCCGGGCGTAGCTGCCCGGATCGGCGCCGGTTTGTCGATATCTCCCCTCGAGGCCCCTTCTGGCCTCAGGAGGAGTGTCCGATGCCCTTCGCCGAGCCCTTCGCCTGTCCGCGCCTTCGTCCTGTCCCGTGCCGCTGGTGGCTCCTCGCACTGGGAGCGCTCGCGCTCCCGACCGTCCTCGACGCCCAACGTCTCTCGGTCGGGGGAGCCGTCGAGCTCTACGAACCGGCCGACCAGGGGCCGCCGATCGGCGACCCCACGGCCAACCAGTACTTCGGCGGCGCCCTCGCGGTCGGCAACTTCAACGGTGACCTCTATCAGGATCTCGCCATCGGTATTCCCGAAGACACCGGCGGCCCGATCCTCGACCGGCGGGCCAAGGCCGGCACCGTGGCGGTGATCTACGGCGGACCCGCGGGCCTCAGCATGGCCAACGCCTGGTACGTCAGCCAGAGCTGGACCGGGAGCGATCCGGCGGTGCAGGAACCCTTCGACCATTTCGGCTGCGCGCTCGCGGCCGGCGACTTCAACAGCGACGGGGTGGACGATCTCGCCGTCGGTGTCTGCAACGAGACGATCGGCGGAGCGGTCGAGGCCGGCGCGGTGAACGTCTTCTACGGTGTCCTCTTCGGGACAATGGGCGATCCCGACCTGCTGCTCGCCGAGCCCTCGCCGGTCTCCGGCCACCATCTCGGCCTGGCGCTCGCTGCCGGCGACATCAACGGTGACGCCGCCGACGAGCTGGTCGTGGCGCAGGCGGAGGGCGGCTTCTACTTCCACTACGGCAGTCCTGGGGGGCTCGCCCCGACGGGCTCGTTCCTGAACGAGGGCGGTGGAACCACGATCGCGATGGGCGACTTCAACGGCGACGGCTTCGCGGACGTCGTCCTGGGCGGCCCGTTCGCCGGCTGGAGC
>JBGARM010000162.1:0-6886 GCA_044230215.1 Thermoanaerobaculia bacterium
GAGCCGCGGGCGCGGGCCGGAGGCCGGGCGCAACAGCCTGCACTGGATCGAGGTCGGACACGGCAGCTTCCGCGTCGAGCGCCACTTCTGGAACGGCGATGGCGGCCGCTTCGACCTCGCCCGCGACCAGCGCTTCCGCCGCCGCCCGCCGCGCTGAGACGGGCGGCGAGAAAGCGCGCAGCGGGTGGCGAGGGGCGATATCATGAAGTCCTGAAGAGGAGGCGGCCGCAGCTGGCCGAACGCCATGGGCAAGGATAACTGGGAAGTCGCCGAGACCGTAGGCACCGAAGAGGAAGCGGCGCTCGTCGCCGGTTTTCTCGAGGCCGAAGGAATCGCGTCGCAGGTCGAGTCGCTCCTGTTCCATCAGGAGCCGGCGACCTTCGGCAAGCTGAGCGAGGTGCGCATTCTCGTGCACGCCGAGGACGTCGAGCGCGCCCGCAAGCTGATCGCGGAGCGTGAGGACGCCGAGACCCCGGTGGAGGACGTCCAGGCGTGAGTCCGCTCGCCGAAGGGGGTCGGCTGGGCCGGTATCAGATTCTGCGCATGCTCGGCGCGGGGGCGATGGGCGAGGTCTTCCTCGCCGAGGATCCGCAGATCGGCCGGCGCGTCGCCATCAAGACGGTCAAGATCGAAGAGGGTCGTCCGAACGAGATGGCCGAGCGCAAGCGGCGTCTCGAGCGCGAGTCGCGCGCCGCCGGCAAGCTCCTGCACCCGAACGTCGTCGCTCTCTTCGACGTCGGCGAGGACCAGGGCGTGCTCTACCTCGCCTTCGAATGCGTCGAGGGGAGCGACCTCGCGCAGCGTCTCGAAGTCGATCCCCCCCTCACCCTGCGCGAAGCGATCACCTTCGTCCGCCAGGCGGCCGAAGGCCTCGACTACGCCCATCGCCAGGGCGTGGTGCACCGCGACATCAAGCCGTCGAACCTGCTGATCTCCGCCGCCACCGGCACCGTCAAGGTGAGCGACTTCGGCATCGCCAAGCTCAAGGACCAGACCTCCGACCTGACGATGACCGGTTCGGTCGTGGGCAGTCCGCACTACCTCTCGCCGGAGCAGATCCGCGGCGACGAGCTCGACGGCCGGAGCGACATCTTCTCGCTCGGCGTTCTGTTCTACGAAGTCCTGTCGCGCCGCCGCCCGTTCCAGGGCGAGACGCTGACGACGCTGGTCTACCAGATCCTGCATCGCGATCCGCCGTCGATCGTGGTCGATCGCCCGGAGCTCGGCACGCGCCTCGAGGGGGTGCTGCAGCGCATGCTGCAGAAGGACCGCGACGAGCGCTACAAGACCGCCGGCGAAGTGGCGCGCGATCTGGCGATCTGCGAGCAGGAGATCCCGGCGTCGATCCTCGACAGTCCGGCGGCCAAGGATGCCGCCGCGCCGACCGATTCGACGCGTCGCATGTCGACCTCGGGCGCGGTGCCGATCGCGCCCGGCGCCCCGCCGGTCTCTCCGGCACCACCGCCGCCGCCGCCGTCCTTCACCCAGGCGCCGACCGAGATGCTGCCGGCGCAGGCGCCGCCCCGTCCGCTGGTCGGCGCAGTGGGGGCGGCCGGCGCCGCGAAGGCCGCCGCCGGCCCGCACGCCGACGCGTGGCGCGCGCTCGAGGCGCGGCACGCCGGGCTCGCGGACGAGCGCGCGGCCGGCCTGCGCGCCTGGCTCGCGGCCCGCCACGCGGGCGACGCGGCGGCGGCACGCGTCGAAGAGGAGAACGGATGCCCGGCGATTCGGCCGCCGAAGCGCACGAGCAGGTGGTGCCACGCGCCCATGTTGGCCGGCTCCTCCTGCACCCAGAGCACTTCGCGCGCCGAGGCGTAGCGGGCGAGCTCGGCCTCGAGCTCGGCCTCGGGGAAGGGGTAGATCTGTTCGAGACCGAGAATGGCGACGTCGGTGAGGTGGCGGCGCTTGCGCTCGGCGCGGAGCTCGTGCAGTACCTTTCCCGAGGCGAGGAGGAGACGGCGGGCTTCGGTCACCTCGCGATCGCGCAGCAAGGTCTCGAAGCGCGGCCGGGCGAAGGCCTCGACCGGCGACGCCGCATCGGCGCTGCGCAGCATCGACTTCGGCGTGAAGACGACGAGGGGCTTGCGCCATTTGCGCAGCGCCTGGCGGCGCAGCAGGTGGAAGTACTGCGCCGCGGTCGACGGCTGGCAGATCTGCAGGTTGTCCTCGCCGCAAAGCTGCAGGTAGCGCTCGATGCGCGCCGAGGAGTGCTCCGGGCCCTGGCCCTCGTAGCCGTGCGGCAGCAGGAGCACCAGACCGGAGAGCAGCTGCCACTTGTCTTCGGCGGCGGCGAGGAACTGGTCGATGACGATCTGGGCGCCGTTGGCGAAGTCGCCGAACTGCGCCTCCCACAGCACCAGCGCCTCCGGATAGTCGCGCGAGAAGCCGTACTCGAAGCCCATCACCGCCGCCTCGGAGAGCATCGAGTCGTAGATCTCGAAGAACGCCCCGGCGTGCGCCATGGCAGCGAGCGGCAGGTGGACGCTCTCGTTCTCGACGTCGATCAACGCCGCGTGGCGATGGTTGAAGGTGCCGCGGCGGCTGTCCTGCCCCGAGAGGCGCACCGGAATGCCGCTCTCGACCAGCGACGCGAAGGCGAGCGCCTCGGCCATCCCGTAGTCGATCGGCTTCTCGCCGGCCGACATCCGCCGGCGTTCCTCGAGGAGCTTCTCGACCTTGGGATGGAGATGGAAGCCGTGCGGCACGGCCGTCGCGCCGAGCCCGAGCCGGTCGATGTCGGCGGCCGGAAGGCCCGTATCGACCTCGAGGTCGGCGTCGTACGGACCGCCGCGGAACCCCGTCCAGTAGCCGGGCAGCTCGCGCAGAACCGGCGCTTTGGTCAAGCCCATGGCTTCCTTCTGCGCAACGATGAGGCTCTGCTTGTAGCTCTCGGCCGCCGCCTGGGCCTCCTCCGGCGCGACGCCGATGCGCTGGGCGTAGCTCTTCCACAGCTGCGGCCGCGCCTTGATCCGGCGATAGAGCAGCGGCTGGGTGACCGTCGGATCGTCGACTTCGCTGTGGCCGTAGCGGCGATAGCCGATGAGGTCGATCACCACGTCGCTGCCGAAGGCGAAGCGGTAGTCGACGGCGATATTCGCTGCGCGAACGACCGCCTCCGGATCCTCGGCGTTGACATGGAAGATCGGCACCGGCAGGCGGCGGGCGACGTCCGTGGCGTAGCGCGTCGAGTTGTACGCCGCCGGCTCGGTGGTGAAGCCGATCAGATTGTTGACCACGATCTGCAGCGCGCCGCCGACCTCGAAGCCGTCGAGGGCCGCGAAGTTGAGCGTCTCGGCGGCGATCCCCTGGCCGGCGAAGGCCGAGTCGCCGTGCAGCAGGAGCGGCACGATCCTGCGGCCGGAGAAGTCGCCCTCGCGGGTGAGCTTGGCGCGCATCCGTCCCATGGCGACGGAGCTCACCACTTCGAGGTGGCTCGGATTGGAGTTGAGGTGGAGGCGGACCTTCTTGCCGGAGGGCGTCGTCAAAGTGCCGGTCGCGCCGAGGTGGTACTTGACGTCGCCGGAGCCGAGGACGCTCCTGGGATCGACGTCCTCGAAGCCGGCGAAGATCTCGACCGGCGTCCGCCCGACGACCTGCGTCATGACGTTCAGCCGTCCGCGGTGACTCATGGCGATCATCGCCTGGTCGGCGCCGTCCTCCGCGCACTCCTCGATCGCCGTGATGAGCAGCGGAATGAGTGCCGCGACGCCTTCGATCGAGAAGCGCTTCGAGCCGATGTAGCGCGTCTGGATGGTCTCTTCGAAGACCTCGGAGCGCAGCAGTTGATCGAGCAGCCGCCGCTGGTCGACCGCCGGCGCCGGCGCCTCCATGCGCGCGGCGATCCAGGCCCGCCGGTCGGGCTCGGGGATGTGCATGAACTCGACGGCGAGCGTGCCGCAGTAGATCTGCCGCGCCGCCGCGGCCTCCTCGCCGCCGACCGCGAGCTCCGGCGGCCCCGCCGGCGCGAGCCGACCGAGGGGATCGAGATCCGCCGCCAGATACCCCCAACGGCGAAACGATTCGAGTATGCGCGAACCCTGCGAGCCCTCGGAAGTCCCCGTCGTCATGGACGGAGAATCATATCGCGCAGGTCGCCTCAGCTCTTCCCGGCCGGCGCCCAGGAGCGGATCGTCGCTTCGTTGAAGCCCCGCTGGATCTCGCCGCCGCGCACCAGGACGGGGACGCCGAAGCCCGGAGCGAGCCTGGCTTTCTCGACGGCGGCGCGCGCGTCGGCCTCGACATCGCGCTCGACGAAAGCGATGCCGAGCGACTGCATGAGCCCGCGGCTCTTGCGACACCAGCCACACCAGGTGGTCGAGTAGAGCGTCACCACGGGGGCCGGTGCGGTGTCGGTCGCGGTCTCGGCAGCGGGGGCGGGGGCGAAGGCAGAGGCGTCCTGGGTATCGGCGGTGGCAGCCGCGAGATGCGCGGACTCGGCGGGGGGATGCACCAGCGGCTCGACGTCGGCGGAGGGATCCCCTGGATGGCCGACGTCCGCGTCGGTCAAGCGCAACACGGGCGGCCTGGGCTTCGCGGCTGCCGCCGCCGGGCTCGGTGCAGGTGGAGCCGTGGTGCGCGCGACGTCGACCTCTTCGATCCGCAATGCGACCAGGCGGCCGGTGAGATCGGTGTAGACGGCGCGCCGGCTGTCGAGCTTCACCGCGCCGCGGGTCTCGATCGTCTGGCCGTCGCGCAGGACGAGGCGGTCGGCGGCCGCAGCTCCGGGAAGACCGGAGAGCGCTCCCGCGCACAGCAGCCCGACGGCAAGGGCTCGCGTGGCGCTCACGAGATCACCCGCCGAGGTGCCGCCGTTGCCGGGTCGCCGGTGTTCGGCGTGCCGGTCGGCTCGATGAGCAGGATGTGGACCTCCTCTTCCGCCACCGGCCGGTGCTCGACGCCTTTCGGGACGATGAAGAGCTCGCCTGGACCGAGGTGGACGTCGCGGTCGCGCAGCTGGATCGTCAACTGGCCGGAGAGCACCAGGAAGCAGTCGTCGGTCTCGTCGTGCTTGTGCCAGACGAACTCGCCCTGGAGCTTCGCCACCATGAGGTCGTTGCCGTTGTACTGCGCGACGACCCGTGGCTGCCAGTGACCGGTGAAGGTCGCGAGCTTCTCGGCGAGGTTGATCTTGTCGTTCATGGGCGAGCTCCGGCGGCGGCGCGAGCGGGGCGGTGAGGTCAGCTGACGAGCCAGGTGGCGAAACGGATCCAGGCCGGCGACCCGGCGATCATCACCCGCACGGGCACCGAGACGGCGACGAGCGCGGCGCCCCAACCGCAGGCCGGGTGCAGCCGGCGCTGCCGCACAGTGTCGGCGACGACGAAGACCAGGACGGCGAGAACGGTCAGGCCAAAGATGACCGGCAGACCGCCCTGGCGGATGAAGGGGAAGGGAATGCGGGCGATGCCCGGCGCCAGAATGCTGAGCGTCCCGATCAACATCAGGCGCTTGTGCGTCGCCGGCTTGCGCCGGTTCCACAGCGCGGCGCCGACGAGCAGGGCGAAGACGACCAGATCGACCATCGGGACGGCCATGAACGACAGGGCCGAGATGCCCGGAGCGGGAGAGACGCCACGTCGCGCGGCGTCGACCGCTGTGACGCAGCCGATTCCCAGCACGAGTGCGAAGAGAACCATGCCGAAGGTCCCCAGCCGGCGGTGGAGATCCGTCCGGCCGCTGGCGACGAGCCGCCCCTGGACGAGGAAGAGCGCCAGCCAAAGGCTCATGATCGTGCCGTGGAGCGCCAACAGACCGGAAAGCGCGGGGGTGTCGAAGAGTCCCGTGAGGTAGAAGGTGCGGGCGAAGCCGGCGAAGACGATCGCAGCGGCGACGACGCCGCCCCAGAGGTAGAGGGGACGATCGGCGGCACGGAGAGGCGAACGGGGCAGCGTGGTCAAGAGCGATCCCTCCTCATTGTCATCGCGACGCGTGAAAGAACTGCTCGGTCGTCCGCCTGCACGGCGGCAATCCCTAGGTTCCCGACTGGAGCCGCGCCGCCATCTTCTCCTGAATTCCCAACACCGCCTTGAGCGGCCGCAGCAGCACCTTGAAGTCGACGATCTTGCCGTTCTCGTTCCAGCGGATCAAGTCGACGCCGTTGACCTGCAGGCCGTCGATCTCGACCTCGAACTCGAGCACCGCGTCGCGCGGGCCTGCGAGCTCGCGGACGTAGCGGAAGGTCGGGTTGCCGAAGACCTGCACCGCGGCGCGCAGGTACTGCATCGCCAGCATCTTGCCGCGCTGGGGCGTGTGCACGACCGGCGAATGGAAGACCACGTCGTCGGCGAGCAGGGCATCGAGGCCGGAGGCGTCGCGCGCGCCGACCAAGGCGTGCCAGGCGGCAAGCGGTGCGGCACCCGCTCGCCCGCACTTCACCTCCACCGCCAGGACGTGCAGCTCGGCGTCGCCGACGTTCTCGGCCGAGTGCAGGCCGAGCGCCGGCGCCCACAGCGCGGTGCCGGCAGCGGGCTTCGCTGCCATGGTCCGCGAGTCGACGAGCACCCGGCCGTCGGCGTCGCGGCGCACGAAGTCGCTCCAGCTCCGGACGTAGAGCACGCCCGGCCAGGCGTGGGTATGCAGCGGTGTCTGTTCACCCGGCGCGATGCGCGTGTCGAGCACCCGCACCTGTTCGTTCTCGAGCAACAGCCTGTGCTGCCCCGGGGCTGCGCTCAGCGCATCGAGATCCCCGGGCCCCTGGTCCTCGCGGCTCTCGCCCGGCATCGCGTCACCGCCCTCCCTGGACGGGGGCGTAGGTGACCCACTGCTGCCGCCCGGGCGCGTCGAAGCGCTCGAAGCCGGTCTGCCCCGAGACCATCTTGGCCACCAGCTGCGCCACCAGCGGCCGGCGCTCGGCGGGCACCTGGTCCAGGAGCAGCGCGGTCGTCCC
>JBGARM010000163.1:0-6885 GCA_044230215.1 Thermoanaerobaculia bacterium
CACGCAGGAAGTGCTGTTCCGCTTCGGCGGCGCGGCCGAGCTCGAGCAGGAGCGCGCCTTCGGAGATCCCCAGGTTGACCAGGCCGGGCGCCTCGGACCCCTTGCGACGGGCGATCGACGCCGCGAGCTCGCGCTCCATCGCGAGCGCCTCGGCCGGGTGGCCGAGCTCGGCGGCGTTGACCATCAGCCCCGAGCGCACCTCGTCGGCGCGATCGCTGTCGCTCTGTCCCGCGGCCACAAGCAACGCGAGCGCCTCCCTCGCTGCGCGTTCCGCGCCGAGGGGGTAGCCGAGATTCCACCGCGCCGCCTGCAGCGCATCGAGCCCGGCGACGATCGCCGGGTCGCCGGGGCGCAGCGCGCGGCGAAACAGCGCCACCGAGCGCTCGGCGGCGGCGAGCGCCTCCTCCTTGCGATTGAGGTTCCCCAGCACCTTGGAAAGGTCGGCGAAGAT
Source organism: Thermoanaerobaculia bacterium (assembly GCA_044230215.1). Taxonomy (GTDB): domain Bacteria; phylum Acidobacteriota; class Thermoanaerobaculia; order Multivoradales; family JAGPDF01; genus JAGPDF01. The sequence continues at coordinate 452 of JBGARM010000163.1, forward strand.
CGAAGCCTCGACCGCGGGCTCTCCCGAGAGATCTTTGGGCAACCGGACGAGGGCCGCCTGCACCAGGTCCTCCACCGTCGCCGGACCGGCGCTCTTGCGTCGCACCGGGTCGGCCTCGTCGAAGATCGACAGCAGAAACTCCTCGACCCTGGCAGCGCGCACGGCTTCGGTTCGGGCGCGCTCCGCCTCGCGGCGGGCGAGATCCGCCGCGGCGAGCGCCGCGGTGCGCTGACCCAGTGCGACCGCCAGCCCGCCGGCGAGCGTGGCGACGAGCGCGATCCCGGCGGCGACCGCGAGCCGGTTGCGGCGCGCGAAGCGGCCGATCCGGTAGCCCACGCTGTCGGGGCGCGCCAGCACCGGGCGGAGCTCGAGAAAGCGCGTCAGATCCTCCACCAGCGCCTCGCAGGTGGCGTAGCGCTGCGCCGGATCGGCGTGCAGCGCGCGCGCCAACACGAGATCGAGATCGCCGGCGAGCTCGCGCGCGCGCCGCGCGCCGCCGGCGGCGGCGAGCACGCTGCGGCTGGCGCGCGGCAGCGTCTCGTCGCGGACCTCCGCGGCCAAACCCTCCGCGGTCATCGCGCGGCGGGCGAACGGACGCTGGCCGGTCAGCAGCTCGAACAGCACCGCACCGAGCGCATAGACGTCCGTCGCCGTGCTGGCCGGCTCGCCGCGAATCTGCTCCGGCGCGGCGTAGGCGGGAGTCAGCGGCAGCACCGTGGTGCGGGTCGCCGGCGCCCCGTCCTCGGCCGCGTCGAGGAGCTTGGCGATGCCGAAATCGAGCAGGCGCACCCGGCCGTCGCCGCCGACCAGGATGTTCGACGGCTTGAGGTCGCGGTGCACGACCAGGCGAGCGTGCGCCGCGGCAACAGCCATCCCGGCCTCGACGACGAGCCGGATGCGTTCTTCGACGCCGAGTCGATGGGCGTCGGCGAAGCACGTGATCGTCTCGCCTTCGACCAGCTCGAGAGCGAAGTAAGGCCGGCCGTCGCCTGCGACGCCGCCGTCGAGGAGACGGGCGATGTTGGGGTGATCGAGGCGCGCCAGGATCTGGCGCTCGGCGAGGAACCGGCGCACGATTTCGCCGGAGTCGAGATCGCCGCGCACGAGCTTGAGCGCGACCTCCTGCTCGAACTGGCCGTCGGCACGGCGGGCGCGCCAGACTTCGCCCATGCCGCCTCGGCCCAGCCGCTCTTCCAGGCGATAGGGGCCGACTCGGTCGCCGGGAGCGGGCCCCGCCGCCGGCGCGCCCGCCGACCCACTCCCCGAGGACACCGCTTCGAGCAGCGCGGTCGGTGTCGCAGCGGTAGCGAGGAATGTCTCGGGCGCCGCGGCGTCGGCGGCGAGCAGGGCGCCGACCTCTCGCGCCATCTCCGGGTCGCGCGCTGCGAGCGCCGCGAGCTCCCGTTCGCCTTCCGCTGCGTCGAGATCGCAGAGACGCTCGAACCAGCCCCGCGCCGTAAGCCGCGTTGGCCCGGCTGCGGAATCCATCGGCGAAGTCGTTCCAGGCGGCATCGCCGACCCGACGTCAGGAGAGGTCCGCGGCGGGCGTCCCGGGTTCGCCGCCGAGCTCGCGATAGAGAAAGGCGCGCGCCGTGCGCCACTCGCGTTTGATGGTGCGACCGGAGACCCCCTTGGCGGCGGCGATCTCCTCGATCGAGTAGCCGCCGAAGAAGCGCCACTCGACCAGGAGCGCGAGGTCGGGCTCCGAGCCGGCGAGCTTCTCGAGCGCCGCGTGCACCGCCAGGAGCTCCTCGGCGTGCACATCGACCGCGATCTCGTTACCGTCGAGAGGCAGTCGCGCGGCCGCTCCGCCGCGCTTGTCGGCGAGCCGGGTTCGCGCCGCGTCGACCAGAATCTGGCGCATCGCGCGCGAGGCGAGGGCAAGGAAGTGGCCGCGATCCTGCGGCGCCCAGCCGCCGAGGCGATCGAGCTTGAGGTAAACCTCGTGCACCAGGGCGGTCGTCGAGAGTGTGGCGCCGCGGCGGCGGGAGAGCTCGCGGTGGGCGATCGCGCGCAGGTCGGCGTAGACGAGCTCGAACAGCCGGTCGCGCGCCGACTCGTCGCCGCCGCGCACCGCGGCGAGCAGCCGGCTGACCTCGCCGCTTTCGGGGTCGCCGCCGGCGCGAGAGCCGGGATCGGGAGCGTCGGTCATCGCAGGAGCGGTGAAGCGTATGCGCCGGGGCGACCCGGCGCAAGGAACGGCTCCTACGCCGCTCTGCCGCCGACGCTGTCCCCGGGAGCCGCCTTCCTTCGTGAGAGAGGGTAGGACGGACCTCTGTCGCCAAGGAAAGCGCCCATGCCCAGCCGATTCCGACTGTCGCCCCGCAACGCCCGCAAGCTCTTCGGCCTCGTCGGCTTCCTGGGCGGCGCGCTCGCCGCCGCACCGGGGGGCGCCGCGCCCGTGGACGGCGCCCTGGACCCCACCTTCGCCGGCCTCGGGAGGTACGTCTTTTCGCCGGCGCTCAGCGGCACCCACTCGGTCGCGGCCTCCGGCCGCACTCGCGACGGCCTCGCCTACTGGTGGGCCGGAACGGTGATCGACGGCGGCACGGCCAGGTTCAGCTATGCCATGGCGTCCTCCTCGGGACCTGGTCAGCTCGACTGCGCTTATGCCGTCCCGGGCGCGACCAACGTCGAGCTCGCCGGCGCCGCCTTCGACACCTTCGATCGCCTCGTCCTCGCCGGCTGGGCGATGATCGGCGGCCTGCAGCGCTTCGTGGTGGCGCGCATCCCACTGCCCGAGGCGAGCTGCGGGGCGCTCGATAGCGGCTTCGACGAGACCGGCGGAAACGCCGACGGCTGGGCGATCTACAACTTCACCAACCACGCGCAGATGAATGCCATGGCCCTCGATCGCCTCGGTGGCATCAACCTGGTCGGTCGGTTTCAAGGGACGCCCGATCGCGACATCCTCATCGTCCGCCTGCTTTCGAACGGCCATCTCGACACCGGCTTCGACGCCGACGGCGTCAAGGTCCTCGACTGGGTGGGGGCGAACGACTCCGCGACCGCGATCGCCGTGTCGGAGGCGCCGGCCGGGACGCTGCATCTCTGGGTGGCCGCCTACGTCACCTGGAACAGCCCGCCGACGAACACCGACGAGGACTTCTACGTTCTCAAGCTCAGCACCACGGGAGCGATCGAGAGCAACCACACGATCACTTTCGACGTCGGCGGTCAGCTGAACGACGAGCCGACTGCGATCGCCTGGGACGCCAGCCGCCATCAGGTCTACCTCGTCGGCGAGGTCAACGAGGGCAGCCAGTCGAACCTCGTCGGCGTGGCGCGCCTCGACGACGGCGCCAACCCGGACGGGACCTTCTCGGGCGACGGCAGAATGACCCTGCATTTCCCCGGCACGCCCGCGACGGCGTTCGATTTCCCCCTGGCGGTCGCCGTCCAGTCCGATGGCAAGGCGCTCGTGGTCGGCTTTCATACCGACTTTGCGATCCCGAACTACGACGTCGGCGTCGCTCGCCTCACCGGCGCCGGCACCCTCGACCCGACTTTCGATACCGACGGCCGCAACCTCGTCGACTTCGACCTCGGCGGCGATCTCACCGACGTTCCCGCCGACATCACCCTCGCCGACGGCCGGCCGCTGGTCGGCCTGAGCGTGAGGGACTCCGCCAACCACTCGGTGCCGGCCTTCTTTCGCTTGTGGAATCCGCTCATCTTCCGCGACGGATTCGAGTCCGGCCTGTGGAGCCCCTGGGTACCCTGACGCCGGCGCCGCCCTCGCCGGTCCGGCAGCGCCTCCAAGACCACCCGCCCGGGTGGCGACGGAAGCGGGCAGGGGTCTACCATCGGGATGAGCGAGCCATCCTCGGCTCGCCGGAGGCCCACACGATGAGACCGTTCGTCAGCTCGCTCGAGAAGGTCACGCTCGAGAACACGCATTTCCGTCACGTGCTCTACACCGGCAAGCACGAGCAGCTGGTCCTGATGACCCTCGCCCCCGGCGAGGACATCGGCCGCGAGATCCACGCCGACGTGGACCAGTTCTTCCGCGTCGAGGAGGGCGTCGCCCGCTTCGTCTTCGGGCCTGGAGAGGAGCATGTCGTGCGCGCCGGCGACGCCGTCGTGGTGCCCGCGGGCACCTTCCACAACGTCGTCAACGCTTCGCCCACGAAGCTCCTGCGGCTCTACACGATCTACTCGCCGCCGCAGCACCCGAACGGCACCGTCCAGCACACCCGGGCCGACGCCCTCGCCGCCGCGCATCACTGAAGCCGGTCCACCCGGCGCTCTACCAGTCGGTGGGCTTGTAGTCCTTGAGGAACTTCCCCCAGACGTGCTCGCCGGTATTCGCGCCGGCGATGATCGGGTCGACGATGCGCGCGGCGCCGTCGACGATGTCGAGCGGCGGGTGGAAGCGATGGTCGGCGAGCTTGCGGGCGGCAATCTCGGCGGGATCCTCGTCGGTGACCCAGCCGGTGTCGACGCTGTTCATGTGGATGCCGTCGTGATGGTAGTCCGCCGCCGAGGTGCGGGTCATCATGTTGAGCGCCGCCTTGGCCATGTTGGTGTGCGGATGGCGGGTGGTCTTGAGGTTGCGGTAGAACTGCCCCTCGACCGCGGAGACGTTGACGATGTGCTTGTCGCGCTCCGGGCTGCGCAGCATCAGGGGCTTGAGGCGGCCGTTGAGGACGAACGGCGCGACCGCGTTGACCAGCTGCACCTCGAGCAGCTCCACCGTGGAGACCTCGGCGAGCGCGAGGCGCCAGGAGTTGCGTCCGCGCAGGTCGACCTGTTGCAGGTCCTGGTCCAGCATCCCCGCCGGAAACAGACCGGGCTCGGGCGACATCTCCTCCGGCAGCAAGGCGACCTGCGACAGCTCGGCCGCATAGGTGAGCCCCACTCCGCCAGCGCCCGCTGCGAGGCCGTAGTCCGGGGCGGCGGAGCGCGCCACCGATCCCGCCTGCGCGAACCGATGCGGCTCGCGCAGGGCCTCGTAGCTCCGGAGCAGGGAACGATGGCGCTCTTCGAGCGTGTCGAAGGCGGCGACCTCGCCGGCCATCATGTGGCGATAGAAGTCGGGCGGCCGGCGGACGGTCTGACAGGCGTTGTTGACGATGAAGTCGAGCCGCTGCCGGCCGCCGTCCCGGGTCAGCAGGAGGTGGCAGAACGACTCGACGCTCGGCGTGTGCCGCAGGTCGAGGCCGAAGATCTCGAGGCGGTCGGACCACGAGTCGAAATCGGCCTCGCGGGCGTAGCGCAGCGCCGAATCGCGCGGGAAGCGCGTGGTGACGATCAGGTGCGCGCCGGCCCGCAGGAGCTTCAGCCCGGCCTGGTAGCCGATCTTGACCCGGCCCCCGGTGAGCAGCGCCACCCGGCCGGCTAGATTCGCCGACTCTTCGCGCTTGGCGTAATTGAAGTCGCCGCAAGCCGGACAGAGCTGGTCGTAGAACGGATGCAGCGTCCGGTAGTGCTCCTTGCAGACATAGCAGTGGCGCTCCTCGAGCAGCTCCTGCGTCGTCGCCGCGAGAAGGACGACGCCGGATCCGGCCGCACGGTCGGCGGCCTCCTCGACGTCCTCAGCCACGAACCCGGGCGGCGGGTAGACGTTCGGCGAAGTGACCGGCGGCTTGCGCCGCAGCTCGCGGATTCCGGCGCCGTGAAAGAGACTCTCGTCCCTGCGCACCTGCTGGGCGCGGCGCTCGCGCGTCGTCGCCTTCACCAGCCGCCGGCGGGCGCGCGGGTCGGGGTGCGAGACCTGCCGCGTCGCCCGCAGCAGGCGCTGCCGATCCGCTTCGGGTACCTGGGCGAGCAGCCCGCGGTTGGCCTCGATCGCCTCGAGCAACTCCGCCGCCGCGCGCAACTTCGCGAGCAGCGGGCTGTCGGGCTCCTGCACAGGCTCGTCACCGCCGGACCCGGCGAGGTGGGGGGTGCGCTCGGTCATGCCGGCAAGTCTACCCTCCGGAAAGGTGCCCGACTTCAGTTGGCCCGGGCCGCGGCCTTCATCCGGAAGTTCGCCGGCGGCGTAAGAACCAGCAATCGGAGGAAATTCCTCCGAAAGGCAACCGCGGGCGACGTCCCCCGCGAACCGAGGCGGTCGTGGCGCGACGCCGCCTCTTCTCTGCAACCAGCGTCAACAGGGAGATAGAAAATGACTCCGCACCCACCCCGCTCGCCTTCTCGCTTCTCGCTCTGACTCTCGCCGCGGCCTCGCACGCCGCCACGCCGCTCAACGCGCTGCTCTCCATCGACAACGCCACGGCCAACCCGGGAGGCGTGGCGCGGCTGCGCGTGGTGCACAACTCGCCGGACGCCCCGAACGTCGACGTCATCGTCAACGGCGGCGTCGCGCTCTCCAACGTGCCGTTCGGCGCCATCTCCGACTATCTCTCGGTCCCCGCCGGCACCTACAACGTCAAGGTCTCCCCAGCCGGAGCCGCCGACACCGGCCCGTACGTCATCGATGCCGATGTGAC
>JBGARM010000164.1:0-6874 GCA_044230215.1 Thermoanaerobaculia bacterium
GCCGCTCGAAGACTTCACCCCCCTCGACGACTACCTCGCCTCGCTGGCCTGATGCCTGACCCTCAGAGCTATGTCGCCTGGCTGCGCGGCGGGGCGGGGCGTGCGCGCCTGCCGCTGGTCTACTTCCGCAACCTTCACCGGGCGCTCGAGAACCTCTCCGGCGTCGGCAATCTCGTGGTTTCGAACCTCGGCGAGGTCGATCAGCCGGACATCGTGCCGGAGATCGCCGACCTCCTCCTGCGCATGGAGGGCAAGACCTGGTCGCTGTGCACCGGCACTCACGCCGACCGGGTCTACGCCTCGATCCGCACCACCAACGCCCGCGCCGACGCCGGCAATCTCATGCGGCGTCTCATCGGGCTGCTCGGCAAGGGCGGCGGCCACGGCACCATGGCTGGCGGCTTCGTCACCATCCCCCGGACCGCCGCCGACGGCGGACGGGCGATCGAGCGCATGCTCGCCCTGCGCTTCGCGCAGGCGCTTAAGAAGAACCCCGAGCGGTTGGCGCCGATCGACCTCGCCAAGGTCGAGCTCGCCGCCCCCGATCCGCCGGAGCGCCAGCTGCCATGAGCCCCAAGAAGCCCTCCGGCAAGCCTCCCAGGAAGACCCCGGCCGCCGCCGGGACCGGCCCGCTGGCCAAGCAGCCGTCGGCAAAACCCCTGGCATCGAAGACACCGCCGAAACGCGCCGCCGAGGCGCCGCCGCCGGCTCCGCCCATCCCCCCCACTTCGCCGTTTCCGCCGATCCCGGTGGAGCGCGAAGAGATCCGCATCCAGTTCCTCCAGCGGCCTCTGCTCGAGCCGCTACCGGAGTTGGATCCGCAAGGCTCGGGAACGCCCGGCCTTTCCGGACAGCCGCGCCGTCTCGCCTTCGTCCTCCACGCCCACCTCCCCTGGGTCCTCGGCCACGGCACCTGGCCGCACGGCGAGGACTGGCTGGCGGAGGCGATCGTGCATTGCTACCTGCCGCTGCTCGACCTGGCCGACCGCCTCGCCGCGCGCGGGCGGCGCGACCTCTTCGCCTTCGAGGTCACCCCGATCCTCGCCGCCATGCTCGCCGACGGGCGCACCGAGGCGGTCGTCGAGCGCTATCTCACCGAGCGCACGAAATCGGCCTGGGAGGCGCGCCGCAAGCACCCGCTGGCGCTCTGGTGGCACAGCGAGTTCGAGCGCCTGCGGGCCATCTGGGACCGCTTCGACCATAACCTCGTCGCGACCCTGGCGCGCCTTTCCGAGATCGGCGCGGTTGAGCTCGCGACCTCGGCCGGGACGCACGTCTACCTCCCCCTCGCCCACACCACGAAGCTGATCCGCCTCGCCCTGCGTACCGGCAAGGAGCAGCACCGCGAGCTCTTCGGCGACGACCCGCGCGGTTGCTGGATGCCCGAATGCGCCTACCGCCCGGGCGGGCCCTGGCAGCATCCGGTGACCGGCGCGTTCGAGGAGGGCCGACCGGGCAACGAGCAGTTCCTGGCCGAGCAGGGAATGCGCTGGACGGTCGTCGACGCCCACCTGCTGCGGCGCGGCGACCCGGCCTTCCCGTACGGCGCCAACACCCGCCCGGAGGAGATCGTCGAGCCCTCGGGCCCGCATCCCCACCCCTACTGGATCCGGCAGAGCGCCGTCGCCGCATTTCTGCGCGACTCGCGCACCGCCGCCCAGGTCTGGTCGCGCCAGGGTGGCTACCCGGGTGACGGCGCCTTCCTCGACTTCCACAAGCGGCAGTGGCCCTCGGGCCTGCGCCTCTGGCGGGTGACCGACCCGGAGGCCGACCTCATGGACAAGCTCGTCTACTGGCCGGAGGAGGCGCGGAAACGGGCCCAGGAGCAGGCCGAGCACTTCATCGAGCTCGCGACCGGCCTCGACGGGATGAACGACGGGCTGATCTGCTGCCCGTTCGACGCCGAGCTGTTCGGACACTGGTGGTTCGAGGGACCGATCTGGCTCGAACGGGTCCTCGAGCTCGCGGCGCCGGGGACGGCGGTCGAAGCGACCACACCCGACCGCGAGCTCGCCAGCCACCCGCTGCTGCGGCGCGCCTTCTTTGCCGAAGGCTCCTGGGGCGCGAGCGGCGATCACCGTGTCTGGGTCAATCCCCAGACCGAGTGGTTCTGGCGCGAGCTCGGCGACCTCGAGCGCCACGCCTTCGCGGCGGTCCGCTGGGGCGGGCCGCGCAAGTGGCGGCGGGCGATTCTCAACCAGCTGCTGCTCGCCGCCGCCTCCGACTGGCCGTTCCTGGTCACCATGGGGACCGGCGGCGACTACGCCGAGGAGCGCTTCCGGCAACATTGCGCCCGCCTGCGCGAGCTGATCGACCTCGGACCGCGCACCCGCACGTTGCCGGGTTGGGTGGACGGCGACATGCCGTTCCCCGACCTCGAACCGGAGTGGGCCCGGCCACCTGAAGAGTAGATTGTCCGACGAACGACCTCGCCTTCGAGGGAAAGAGAGAATCTGCACCATGCCGTCCGATTTCACCCAGCTCCCGCGTCTGCACATCGCCGGCATCGAACTGCCGCGCGAGGTGCAAGGCCTGTACGACCTCGCCTGCAATCTCTGGTGGACCTGGAACCCGGCCGCCCGGGAGCTCTTCGCCGCCATGGACGGCCGCGCCTGGTCGCTCTACCGCAACCCGGTCCAGCTGTTGATCAATTTCGATCGCGATCACTGGCAGACCAAGCTCGAGGACGACCACTTCCGCGGCCTCTACCAGAAGGTCGTCCGGATGTTCGAGACCTACATGGCCGGCAGCGCCGAGACCTGGTTCGCGAAGCGTTATCCGGACCTCGACGGGCCGATCGCCTACTTCTGCATGGAATACGGCCTCGACCCCTGCCTGCCGCTCTACTCCGGCGGCCTCGGGGTTCTCGCCGGCGATCACCTGAAGAGCGCCAGTGATCTCGGCGTCCCGCTGGTCGGAGTCGGACTCCTCTACCGCAACGGCTACTTCCACCAGAACATCGACGCCGACGGCCGCCAGCAGCACATCTACCCCGAGCACGACTTCTCCCGCCTGCCGATCCGCCCGGCAGCCGGCCACACCGGCCGGCCGGTGATGGTCTCGATCCCGTACGGCGGCCGCGACCTGCACATCCAGGTCTGGATCGCGCTCGTCGGGCGGGTGCCGCTCCTGCTGCTCGACACCGACGTGGCGCAGAACGACTCGGCGGACCGGCCGATCACCAGCATCCTCTACACGCCGGGGCGCGAGATGCGCCTGGCGCAGGAGCTCGTGCTCGGCATCGGCGGCGCCCGCGCCCTCGAGGCGCTCGGCATCGAGCCGGCGGTCTGGCACATGAACGAGGGGCACTCCGCCTTCCTGCAGTTCGAACGCCTGCGCCGACGGATGAAGGAGCGCGGCGAGAGCTTCGACAGCGCCATCGCCGAGCTCCGGCGGACGTCGGTCTTCACCACCCACACTCCGGTGGCGGCGGGCAACGAGGTCTTCGACGCGCCGCTGATCCGCGACTATTTCGATCCGCTCTGTGGCGAGCTGGGGATCGAGCCGGAGCAGTGGCTCGGGCTCGGCAACAACGACCACGGCGAGCCCAACCAGCCGCTCAACATGACGGCGCTCGCCATCCGCACCAGCTCGCGCATCAACGGCGTCTCCGAGATCAACGCCAAAGTCTCGGGCAAGATGTGGCATCACGTGATTCCGGCGAACCGGCCGGAGGACGAGCAGATCCGCGCCATCACCAACGGCGTGCACCCCCCGAGCTGGCTCGGCATCGAGCTGCAGGAGCTCTTCACCAGCTGGTTCGGCGAGCGCTGGCCGCAGGTCGTGACCAGCCCCGAGGGCCGCGACGCCATCCTCGCCGCGCCCGACGGGCCGCTGTGGGAGGTCCACCTTGCCCAGAAACGCCACCTCGCCCGCTTCCTGCGCTCCAGGCTGCGCGACCAGTTCGCGCGCCATGGCCTGTCGCCGGCCGAGCTGCGCAAGCTCGAGCACACCTTCGATCCGGAAGTGCTGACAATCGGCTTCGCCCGCCGCTTCGCCACCTACAAGCGCGCCGGACTTCTGTTCTCGGACCTGCATCGGCTGCGCAAGCTGGTCGGCGACAGCGAGCGGCCGCTGCAGATCCTGCTCGCCGGCAAGGCCCATCCCGCCGACAAGGCCGGCCAGGAGCTGATCCAGCACATCTTCCAGCTGTCGCAGTCGGAGGCGCTCAAGGGCAAGGTGTTCTTCGTCGAGGACTACGATATGCGGGTCGGGCGGATGCTGGTTCAGGGGGTCGACGTCTGGCTGAACACGCCGCGCCGGCCGCTCGAAGCCTCGGGGACCTCGGGCATGAAGGCCGCCATGAACGGCGCCCTCAACTGCTCGATCGCCGACGGCTGGTGGCCCGAGGGCTACGACGGCGAAAACGGCTGGGTCATCGGCAGCGCGGTCGAAGATCCGACGCGCGACACCTCCGCCGGCAAGGAGCCGCTGGCCGACGAGGCGAAGAACGACCGGGAAGACGGCCTGGCGCTCTACGACCTGCTCGAGGAGCAGATCGTGCCGATCTACTACGACCGCAACGAGGCGGGGCTCCCGGTCGAGTGGCTGCGGCGGATGAAAGAGGCGATCGCCACCATCACGCCGAAGTTCTCGAGCGACCGCATGGTGCGCGACTACGCCGAGCTCGCCTATGCGAGCCTGCTCGAAGCGCTGGTCGCGCCGGCGGGCCCGGTCTAGAAATTGCTTGTGCATTTCCGCACGGCCGCGAGGCCGGCTTCAGAAGCCAGAAGCAAAGCACGAACAAGGGGACTGTCGATGATGCGCTCTCGCCTCGCCGTACTGCTGCTCGCTGCCGGCCCGCTCCTCTCGTTGCCCGCGCTGGCGATCGAGGTCGCGGCCTATACGCCCGACCGGTCGCTCCTGCCCGCCAGGCAGCCGGTCGAGGCGCCGCTTCGCGTCGCCGAAGCGCTGTCGCTCGATACCTTGTCGACCCTTGCGCCGGCGCGTGAGGGGGCCGCTTCCGATCTCGCGGCGCTCGCGGCCTGGAACGCGACCCCCGGAAATCCGACCCGCGTCGGCTTCGCCCGCGCCCTCGCCGCGCCGCTCGAACTGCGCTACGACGCAGCGAACTTCGCGGCGCGGCTCGGCCGACGCGCCGGCGGTGGTTTCGTCGCCCGCAGCGCGAACGGCAACTGGGTCTGGGGAACTTCGGTCGAGGTCGACGAAGCGAAGGCATTGCGCCTCGAGCTCGCCGAGGTGGCCCTGCCACCCGGGACCCGCTTGTGGGTCTATAGCCTGGGCGGCGAGGCGCGCGCCTTCGACCTCCGGCTCCTGCGCGAGGACCGGAGCCTCATTTCGCCGACGATCGCCGGCGACCGCATCTACCTCGAGGTCGAGCTGCCGGCCGGCAGCGTCGCCGAGAACCAGGGATTCTCCATCCGTCGCGTGCTCGAGGTCGCCGTCGCCGACGAGGGTGAGCTCGAAGCGGGCCTCACGGTGCCGGAGGCGGACGCCTGTGTCCAGAACGCCGAGTGCTTCGATGCCAGCGACTTCCCGGGCATCGCCGCCGCCAGGAACGGAGTCTTTCGCGTCCTCTACGAGAAGTCGGGCGGGCTCTACACCTGCAGCGGGGCCCTGCTCAACGACGCCGATCCGTCGACCCTGGAACCCTGGCTCCTCACCGCCCATCACTGCGTCGGCACGCAGGACTCGGCGCTCACCATGGACACCAAGTTCTTCTGGCGCTTCTCCGGTTGCGGCAGCGGAGCGAGTACCTTCACCTATGGGCCGCTGGGAGCCGATCTCGTCGTCACCTCCGTGCCGAGCGACGTGACGTTGGCGAGAGCCCTCGATGCGACCGAGGTGCCGGCTGGCGCGACCTATCTCGGATGGTCCAGCGTTCGGCCGCCGGACGGCACCGTCCTGCATCGCATCTCGCATCCCTATCTCGAAGCCACCCAGTTGACGCAGCCTCAGATGTACTCCACGCATCAGCTGGATGAAACGCCCCAGTTCCTCTGCGGCGGAGTCTTCACGACCGCGAACTACCTGCATTCGGTCAACCTGCTGGGCACCGGAATCTCCAACGGGAGCTCGGGTTCGCCGGTCATGCGCTCGGACGGCGTCATCGTCGGCCAGCTCTACGGCGCCTGCGGCAATCCCTCTCCGCTGCCGCCGCCCGACGGCTGCGGCACCGACGAGAACATCCTCGACGGCGCTTTCGCCACCTCCTACCCGCTGCTCGCGCCCTATATCGGCACGACCGGACCGGCCTGCATCCGCGACGCCGATACCGCCTGCCTGCTGGGCGGGAAGTTCAAGGTCGAGGTCGACTGGACGACGGCCAACAACACCGGCACCGGCAAGGTCATGTCGTTCGGGGCCGAGCGCGCCGAGTCGTCGGAATCGGCCTTCTTCTGGTTCTTCAACGCGACGAACTTCGAGATGGGCGTCAAGATGGTCGATGCCTGCGTCGCGCCGTACAACCGCTACTGGGTCTTCTTCAGCGGCTTGACCAGCCAGGGGTTCCAGGTGCGGATCACGCGCATGTCCGACGGGCAGCAGAAGATCTACCCGGCGAATCCGATCAACAATCTGCCGACGACGGTCGCGGACACCGACGCTTTCACCTGTCCGTGACGTCCTCGCGGTCGAGGGAGCGGTGAAGCGGGAAATCCGTCCGTGCTCATGGGCTAGCCAACACTGTTGGTCGCTGGTGCATTCAGCCCTTCGACCCGTACCGTTGGTCGTTGCTGCACCGCAGCCCGGGCGCGCGGACAGATTTCCCGATTCACCGCTCCCCCTCCCCTACCGAGAGTGGCTCCCGATTCGAGGACTCCAGCAACGCGAGTGGGCCGGGGGCGGAGCCTCGGATGGGCGGGCCGGAGGGGGCGCGGCCGGGCTGAGGTGCAGCAACCGCCACCACCCCGGG
>JBGARM010000165.1:0-6788 GCA_044230215.1 Thermoanaerobaculia bacterium
GGTCTACCTGCACGGCGGCGGCTGGACGCTCTTCAGCCTCGACACCCACGACCGACTGATGCGCGAGTACGCGGCGCGCGCCGGTGTCACCGTCGTCGGTGTGGACTACGCGCTCGCGCCCGAGGCGAAGTACCCGATCGCTCTGCGACAGATCTCCGCCACGGTGCGATTCCTCGCTGCACACGGTGAAGAGCTGGCGGTCGATCCGCGGCGCCTGGCGATCGGCGGCGATTCCGCCGGCGCCAATCTCGCCGTCGCCACTGCCCTGGAACTGCGCGACGCCGGGGAGCCGGGTTGCCTCCGCGCGCTGCTGCTCAACTACGGCGTCTTCGCCCGTTCCTCCTCGCCCGAGGCGGTGCTCGGCCTCGGCGGCCCCGGCAACATGCTCACGGCAGAGGAGATGGAGAGCTTCTGGCGCAACTACCTGCGCGACGAACGGGACGCGCTCGACCCGCTCGTCTGCCCGCTCGCCGCCGAGCTCGGCGGCCTGCCGCCGACACTGCTGGTGGTCGCCGAAGAGGACCTGCTGGGCGAGCAGAGCGTCGAGTTGCACCGGCGTCTCGGCGCAGCCGGCGTCGCCGCCAGGCTGGCGTCCTACGCCGGTGCCTCGCACTCGTTCCTCGAGGCGGTGTCGATCGCCGCGCTGGCCGATCGCGCGCTCGCGGAATCGGCGGACTGGCTGCGCGCGGCGCTCGCGGTCCCTGCGTGAAGTTGCGCACCGGCCTGGTGCTCGCTCATCGCTGGGCGAGCCTCGTCGCGGCACTGCTTTGGATGCTGCAGGCGACGACCGGCATCTTCGCCGTCTTCCACTGGGAGATCGACGATGCGACGGTGAACGGCGCGGAGCGCGAGCTCGATCTCGATGCGATCGCCGGCCGCGTGGCGGCGCTCGCCCCGCCGGAGTCGAGTCTGCGCGTCGACTCGATCTGGTCGACGGCGGGCGCGCCGAACCGGTTCGACATCTTTCTCGTCGGCGAGCCTCCGGCGGCCGGCCGGGTCGTGCGCATCGACGGCGCCGGCAAGGTCCTGCGCACCCGCAGCGATGGCGAGCTCCTCGCCGCCGGCGGCTGGGTCGACACGCTGGTCGTGCTGCACCAGTCGCTGCACGCCGGTAGCCGGGGGAAGTGGATCCTCGGTGTCAGCGGCCTCCTGCTGCTGGTCAACATCCTGCTCGGAGCGATTCTGGCCTGGCCGAGAGCCGGACAATGGCGACGTGCCCTGCGTCCGGCGGCGATCGCTCCCGGACCGGCACGCATCTATGCCTGGCATCGGGCGATCGGCCTCTGGGCGATGCTGCCAGCGGCCTTTCTGGTCGTGGCCGGCGTGCTCCTCGCCCTCGAAGGGGCGACCGAGCGACTGATCGAGCCGGCGCCGGTCGAGCCGCCGCCGCTCGCCCTGCCCGCCGGCGCCGTCGCGCAACCCGGAATGGCCGCGGCGGTGCGCCTCGCGCTCGCGCGCTTCCCGGGGGCGGCGCTCTCCGGCGTCGGATTTCCCTCGGCCGACTCGGCCTGGTGGGCGATCCGCCTCCGCCAGCCGGGCGAGCTCCGGCGGGCCTACGGCAAGACCCGGGTCTATGTGAACGCGGCGGACGGGACGAGCGTGGTCGCTTTCGACGCCCTCGCCGCCCCCCTCGGCCGCCGCTTCGTCGACTCGCTCTTCTCGTTCCATACCGGCGAAATGGGTGGGCTACCGGGCCGCCTCGCCGCGGTCGGCGTCGGCCTTTGGCTCGCCGCGATGAATCTGCTCGGCCTCCTTCTCTGGTCGGCGCGGCGCCGGCTGCGGCGGGGTCGGGCGCCCTAGTCTGAAGACGAACAAGCCCGCCCGGGTCTCCCCGAGCGGGCTCTATGTCCTGCGATCTCCGACTCGAGGCCTACTTGCGGTCGAGGGAGATGACCTTGACGACGCCGCCGACCGACTGGACCACCTTGGCCGCCTCGGCGCGACGCGCGTTGTTGATCGCCTTGTCGAACTCGAGCGTCACCACGCCGTTGGCGGCGACGGTGGTGATGTTGAAGCCGTCGGTGCCCATCTTCTCGACCAGCGCGAGACGGACCTTCGTCGCCAGGACGGAGTCCTTCACTTCGGCCTCGGTCTCGCCGGCGGCGACCGCCGTCTGGCTCGGGTTGTTCACGTTCGCCTGCACGTGCAGGTCGTTCTTGACGCTCTTCACGCCAGCCACCGACTTGACGACGGACTGCGCGAGCTCGAGCGTCTCGCGCTTGACGACCGTCCCCTTGAGGGTGACGTCGCCGAGGTTGGTCTCGACTTCCATGTGCAGGCTGTCGGTGCCCAGCTTCTCGAGCAGCGCGAGCTTGACGTTCAGGGTGACGGTCCAGTCGGCCTGGGTGTCCGCGGCCTGCGCCGCGCTGCCACCGATCAACATCGCGCCGATGAGGGCGATCCTCGCAACGGTCTTGAGATGCATTTTCTTCTCCTCGTTCATGTCCATGGCGGTCGGGTCGCGGCGGAACCGTTTCCGCCCTGTCGCCCCGGGTGCGCACCGCGTCGAACGGCTCGGACAGGGACAAGTTAGCCGGTCGCCGCGGGCCCGGGAAGAGCAGTTACTACCCGGCCTCGCCGGCGCTGCTAGGTAGTAACCACTCCGCGTCGGCCGGCGCGGGCGCCACGTCATGTCCTGTCTCGTCCCGGATTCCCGCCTGGATAGTGAACGCCATCCGGTGGGTCGGGTCCCGCCAGGGAGAACCTCATGATCGTCCAGGTCCAGTGCCGGCCGAGTTCCACCGCTTTCCTCTCCGCCTTTCGACGCGTCTGCCGTCGGAGTCTTCTCCTGGCGCTGCTTGGCGCCACGCCGGCCCTTCCCGCCGCCGCCGCCACGTTCACCGTGGGCGCCGCCGGCTGCAGCCATCCGGACCTCGCCGCGGCTCTGGCTGCCGCCGCCGGCAACCCGGGCTTCGACGAGATCCACCTGCTCGCGGGCAGCAGTCATCAGGGGCAGTTCCTCGTCAGCAGCGATGCCCTGACGATTATCGGCGGCTTCGCCACCTGCGCCGCCGCGTCGCCCACCGGCAGCTCGACGCTCCTCGGCACGAACTCCAGCCGGGCGCTGTTTTTGAATTCGGTCGGAACGGTCGTGCTGCAGAACCTCAACCTCACCGGCGGCTCGGTCACCGGCGACGGCGGCGGAGCGCTCTTTCAGGGGAGCGGAACGATCCTGCTGATCGACGTGCTCTTCTTCGGCAACAGCGCCACGGGGAAGGGAGGCAACGTCTTCGTTAACGCTTCGCCCGGCCTCGTGGTGACCTTCGCCGGCACCTCGCTCGTCTCGCAGGGGAATGCGCTCGATGGCGGCGGCCTGGCCTGCGCCGGCGACGGCCGGGTGGTCTTCCGGGACGGCGTCCTGGTCGCCAACAACCAGGCCACCGACGCCGGCGGCGGAGTGCACCTCTCGGCCAGCTGCGAGCTCGTCCACTCCTCGAGCGGTCCGGGCGACGGCATCGTCAACAACACCGCGGGCATCTTCGGCGGCGGGGTCTACATCGAAGGAGGGGCCGAGATGAACACCGAGCTGGGTGCCTTCGGCCTCGCGGTCATTCAGGGCAACGACGCCTCTGCCGGCAGCGGTGGCGGGGTCTACCTTACGGGAACCGGCAGCGTCTTGCGGGCCTTCTTCGCCGACATCCGGAACAACACGGCGTTCTCGGCCGGCGGTGGCTTCGCCGCCGAGGACGACTCGATCGCTGTCGTCGGTCGCCCGGTCGCCGGCTTCGACGGGTGCCCGGACAAGGTGCGCTGCTCGCTGCTGCGCGGCAACAGTGCCGCCACCGGCGGTGCGGTCTGGGTCGCCCACAGCGCGCTCACCATCCACGGAACGCACATCGAAGCCAATTCGGCCACCGCCGGCGCCGCCGTCTATCTGTTCGACGGCACCGAGGCGACGATCCACTCGACCGTGATCGACCGCAACGACGGCGCGATGCCGATCGTCGTCGGAAACGCGGCCAGTCTCACGCTGGGCAACGTGACGGTGGCGGACAATCTCAACATCGGGAGCAGCCTCATCTCCGCCGCCGCATCCGCGACCTCGGTGCGGATCCTGACGTCCATCTTTTCGCAGCCCGCCGGGATCGTCCTGACGGGGACGGGACCGGGCACCCAGACGCAGCTCGACTGCGTGCTCTCGCCGACGGTGAATTTCCTCACCGGCCTGCCCGCCTGGACGGCGATCCGCGCGATCTACATCGCCGATCCGCGCTTCGCCAATGCCGCTGCCGGCAACTACCAGATCCGGGGAACCTCGCCGGCCATCGACCACTGCGACCTGACGCAGTGGAACGGCGGCGAGCGAGACATCGACTGGCAGCCGCGCGACGTGGACAACGCCTTCCCCGACACGCTCGGCTCCCGGGATCTGGGAGCAGACGAATACCGCGACCTGTTCTCGGACGGTTTCGACAGCCAGGGTACGCAGTTCTGGAGCGCCACGGTCCCCTGAGGGCACGGGCCTCGCGCGAGGGTCGCGCTGCGGATCAGCTAGGATTCGCGCGCGAGCATGAGAGTCGACGAGCCTTCCGGGGGGCCGCCTGCCGCCGTTCCGGCGGAGATCACCGTCTGGTTGAAGGCCTGGCGGGGCGGCGACGCCGCCTCGGGCGACCGGCTCATCGCCGCGCTCTACTCCGAGCTGCGCGAGATGGCGCGCCAGCGGCTGCGCGGCGAGCGCCGGCAGATCACCCTGCAGACGACGGCCCTGGTGCACGAGACCTATCTGCGCCTGATCGGCAACAACCGGATGACCTTCCAGGATCGCCACCACTTCCTGGCGCTCTCGGCCACCGTGATGCGCCGGGTGCTGGTCGACAGGGCGCGCGAGCGGCTGGCCGCCAAGCGCGGCGGCGGCGCTCTGCACGTCGAGCTCTCCGACGTCGAAGCCGCCGGCCTCGACCCCGGCGTCGAGCTGCTCGACGTCGATCGCGCCCTCGACCGGCTGGCGGCCGTCTATCCGCGGCAGGCGAAGGTCGTCGAGCTGCGCTTCTTCGGCGGGCTCGAAGAGGAGGAGATCGCCGACGTGCTCGAGACCTCGGTGCGCACGACCCGGCGGGACTGGTCTTTCGCCTCCGCCTGGCTGGCGCGCGAGCTCGCTCCCGCCGGCGGCTGAGCTCTCGACCCCTCCTCGCGGCTGATACAGTGCGCCGCATCCGAGGCGGCCTCGCGACGTGCAGTCGGCCCGCAGCCGGATGCTGCAGCGGTCTGGGGCGGAGCGGCCAAAATGAAGGAAGACGATCCGAGGGCGGGCACGCAGGAGCGCGACGGCAACCGTCGCGACGTCGAAGTACAGCTGCGACGCGTGGCCCACGACATCAACGGCGCGCTCAACACGCTGGTGTTGAACGTCGAGCTGCTAGGTCGCGCGATGGTGGCGGACGAAGCCGACCCGGATACCGGACGGGATGCATCGGAGAGGGCAGCGCGCGAGCTCCGTCTCGCAACCCTCCGGCGCGCGGCGGGGGAGATCCAGCAGATCGTGCGCGATCGGCTGGTGCCTCTGGCCGGGGGGGATTCCGTTCCCGGGCGCGGCGCGCGTTGAACGCGCCCGCTCGTTTCTAGCCGCCGTTCAGGCCCCCGACGGACGCCGCTCCAGACCATCGAGCAGCGCGCTCAGCGCCTCGGTGTCGACCGGTTTGACCAGGTGGTGGTCGAAGCCCGACTCGCGCGAGCGCCGGCGATCGTCCTCCTGCCCCCAACCGGTGAGCGCCACCAGATAGGGCGTCGGCCCGGGACGGGCGCTGCGGATCCGCCGCGCGGCCTCGTAACCGTTGAGCTTCGGGAGTCCGATGTCGAGTAGCACGACGTCCGGCAGCTCCCGCAGCGCGGTCTCGACCGCCGCGACACCGTCGAAGGCGACCCATGTCCGATGCCCTTCGAGACGCAGCAGCAGGGCGAGAGACTCGGCCGCATCGACGTTGTCGTCGACGACCAGGATTCGCCGCAGCGCCCGCGGTTCCGCCGCCGCCGGAGCTGCCGGCGCCGGCGACACCGTGCCCGGGGCCGTCGCTGCCGCCGCGGTGACGAGAGGGAAGTGGACGATGAACTCGCTGCCCTTGCCGATGCCCTCGCTGCGGGCCTCGACTCTCCCGCCGTGCATCTCGACCAGCTGCTTGACCAGGTTCAGTCCGATGCCGAGCCCGCCCTGTGTGCGCTCGAGCCCGGTGTCCACCTGGGTGAACATGTCGAACAGGCGCGGCAGGTGGTCGGCGCCGATGCCGACGCCGTCGTCGCGAATGCTGACGATGGCGTGCGAGCTCTCGATCCCGACCGAGACCCGGATCCTGCCGCCCCGCGGGGAGAACTTGCAGGCGTTGCTGAGAATGTTCGAGATCGCCTGCGTGATGCGCACGCAGTCGCCCTCCACGGGCAGCGGTCGTTCCGGCATGTCGACCTCGAGCTCCTGCTCGGCCTCTTCGCAGAGTGGCCGGCTGGCTTCGAGCGCCTGCTCTAGCGCCTGCCGGAGATCCATGGGCGCGCGCTGCAGCGCGAGCTTCCCCCGGCTGATCCGGGCGACGTCGAGCAGGTCCTCGACCAGCCTCACCAGGTGGCGCATCTGGCGCTCGATCGCCGCCATGGCGATGGCCGACATCTGCGGGTCCTGCTTCGCCGTCACCGGGTACCGGGTGCACGACCGCCTCGGCGGCGACGCCGCGCTGGCGCGCCTGCGCGCCGTCCGCACCGACGCGGGGGATGCCGCCCGGCCGCTGAAGCTCGCCGACGCGCAGCTCGCCATCGCGCGCGAGGCGGGCTTTCCGTCGTGGCCGAAGCTCGTCGCCAGCCTGCGG
>JBGARM010000166.1:0-6764 GCA_044230215.1 Thermoanaerobaculia bacterium
GATGCGCAGGGCGAGGCGGCGGTCGCGGCGGACGCGGCAGGCAACTTCGTCGTCGTCTGGGACAGCTACCTCCAAGACGGCTCGAGCTACGGCATCTTCGACCAGCGCTTCGCCGCCAGCGGTGCGCCGACCGGCGGCGAGTTCCAGGTCAACACCTACACCACCAGTTGGCAGACGACGCCGGCGGTCGCGATGGGCGATGCCGGCGACTTCGTCGTGGTGTGGAACCGGGATCATCCGGGTGGTTCGGGGAGCGACATCGCCGGCCAGAGATTCGACGCCGGCGGCAGCCCGCTCGGCGGCGAGTTTCAGGCGAGCGGCCTGGTCACCGGATTCAAGGGCAGACCGGCGGTGGCGATCACTGCCGCCGGGAGCTTCGTCGTCGCCTGGGACGCTCCGGGCCGCGACGGCTCCGCCGCGGGAGTTCTGGCGCAGGCGTTCGATTCGGCGGGCGCGCCAGCCGGCGGCGAGTTCCTGGTCAACACCCATACGACGGCAGCGCAGACGCTCCCGGTCGTCGCGGCCGGCGCCGACGGGAGCTTCGTCGCCGTCTGGCAGAGCGACCCGGGACAGGACGGGATGGGCGGCGGCATCTTTGCCCAGCAGCTCGCGACACTGCCGTTCCGGGACGACTTCGAATCGGGCGCGACCTGCGCCTGGAGCGCCACCGTGGGTGGCGGCTGCCCCTAGGAGCAGGAGCCGGCGCGCCCCGAGCCGGCCCGACGATACGGATCGCGCGGAGCGGCGAGGACGGTGCAACTCTGCGGAGTTGGCGAACGCCGCAGATTCCTGTCTAATTTGGCCACCGTGCGCCGCCCCTCGCTCACCCGATTCGCCTGGCTGTCCATCGTGGCGGCGCTGCTCACGATCGGGCTGAAGACGGCAGCGTATTTCATCACCGGTTCGGTCGGGTTGCTCTCGGACGCGGTCGAGTCGCTGGTCAATCTCGTCGGCGGCATGATGGCGTTGGCGATGTTGACCGTCGCGGCGCGGCCGGCCGACGACGACCACGCTTACGGTCACACCAAGGCAGAGTACTTCTCGAGCGGTGTCGAGGGCGGGTTGATTCTCGTCGCGGCGGTGAGCATCGGCGTCGCGGCGGTGATGCGCCTGATCTCTCCGCATCCGCTCGAAGCCGTCGGGCTCGGCCTGCTGGTGTCGGTCGCGGCTTCGGTCGTCAACCTGGTCGTCGCGCTGGTGATTCTGCGGGCCGGCCGCGCCTACAACTCGATTACCCTCGAAGCCAACTCGCACCATCTGCTGACCGACGTCTGGACCTCCGTCGGCGTCATTGCGGGCGTCGGTCTGGTCGCGCTCACCGGATGGCTGTGGCTGGATCCCGTGGTGGCGTTGCTCGTGGCGCTGAACATCGTCTGGACCGGCACCCAGATCGTGCGGCGCTCGATCGCCGGATTGATGGACATCGCGCTGCCCGCCAAGGACATGATCGCCGTGCGCAAGGTCCTTGCGACCTACGAGCAGGCGGGTATTCAGTTCCATGCGTTGCGCTCGCGGGAGTCGGGCGCGCGGAAGTTCGTTTCGACGCACGTGCTCGTCCCCGGCGCCTGGACGGTGCAGCGCGGCCACGAGCTGCTGGAGAAGATCGAGGCCGACATCCGCAGCGCCCTCCCCGACGCCGTGGTCTTCACCCACCTCGAGTCCCTCGACGACCCGGCTTCCTGGGACGACGAGACGTTCGACGGCGGCAAGTCGAGAGTCCTGACGACGACGTAGGCCGGCCTTTCTGGACCGGACGGGGCCGGCAGTCGTCGGGCAGCACGCCGGCTCGCCTGTTGAAATTCCATCGCAGCCACCGCTCCTGCTGTTCATCATCTGCGCTCTTGCGGATCTGGTCTGCCGGGCAGCGCGCTCTCGCGGAGGCCTTGGAGCTGGTCGAGGAGAACGGATGAAACTCACACCCGGGATGGTCGGGATCGTCTGCGCAGGGCTGGTCGCCGGCAGTAGCGTGCTCGCGGCCGGAGCACGCGACCTTCAGGCGACGCGGTCCGCGGCGGCGAAGGGCGATGTCGCGGCGCAGCTGGCGCTCGCCGGCGCATTCATGTTCGGGGATGGCGTGGTGCGCGACGAGACCGCAGCCCTCCATTGGTACCGCCTCGCCGCCGACCAGGGGAGCCCGGACGCGCAGATGGCGCTCGGGATGATCTACGTCGGCGGCGAAGGCGTGGCGAAAGACGAGAAGGAGGCGATCCGGTGGTTCCGCCTCGCCGGCGAGCAGGGTCTCGTCGAGGCGCAGGCGAAGCTCGCCGGGATCTACGCCACCGGCCAGGGCGTGCCGCAGGACGAGAAGGAGGCGGTGAAGTGGCTCCGGCTCGCCGCCGCCGGGGGCGATGCGGCATCGCAGAGCAACCTCGGATGGATGTGCGCCAACGGCCGCGGCACCGCGAAGGCGCCGATCGAGGCGGCGAAGTGGTACCGCCTCGCCGCGGACCAGGGGTTCGCCGCCGCGCAGCTCGCGGTCGGGCAGATGTACTCTGCCGGCTTCACCGTGGCGAAGGACGACGTGGCGGCTCTGCGGTGGTACCGGCTCGCCGCCGATCAGGGTCTGCCGGAGGCCCACATGCTCCTCGGGCAGGTTTACGAGAAAGGGCTCGGCGCGCCGCGGGATCTCCTCTCGTCCTATGTCGAGTACTCGCTCGCCGCCACCGACGGCGTCGAGGGCGCTGCCCGGGAGCGCGATCGGCTGGCGGCGAAGCTGCCGGCTGCCGACCTTCAGGCGGCCCAGGCGAAGACCAGCCAGTCGGTTGCCAGGTCCGGCGGCAAGTAAGCCGGCCGCTGCCAGCTCTTTCTTTCAAGGCCCCCGCCTCTCCTTTGGGTGAGGTGGGAAGCCGCTCCGGCGGGTGGCTCGGCGGGCGGACGCCGGTGCTACGTTGCCGGCCCAGTGAATCAGCGCATGGCGGTACTGGAGGCCGCGGTCGAACGGTTGACCGGGGAGCTCGATAAGGTGACTTCGCGCCTCGCGGCGCTCGAGGCACGGGTCGGGGAGGGCCTCTCCGCGTCGCCCATGGCTTCGCCGGCGTCGCCGAATCCTCCGGACGCCGAGACCTTGGCCGAGATCCCGCCGGAGCTCGCGATCCCGGACCGCCACACGCTGCTGCGTTTCGTCACCCTCGGCGGGCGTTCGCTGATGGCGCTCGGCGGCGCCTACCTGTTGCGGGCCTTCACCGAAGCGGGCGATGCCGGCACGCTTCAGCCGTCGGTCGGCGTCGGCCTTTTTTCTACGCCGCGGCCTGGCTCGGATTCGCGCAGCGCGCGGGCATCGCCGGCCGGCCGCGCAGCGCGGCTTTTCATGGCCTGACCGCGACCGCGATCGCCTTTCCGCTGATCTGGGAGGCGACCGGTCGGCTGGCGGTCCTGCCGGCCGCCCTGGCGGCGACCCTGTTGGTGGGCTTCACTTGCGCCGGCCTGGCCGTCGCCACCCGGCACGATCTCGGGATCGTGGCCTGGGCCACGACTGCGCTCGGCGTCGGCGCCGCCATCGGCCTGCTCTTTCGCACCCACGCCCCGATCACCTTCGGGCTCGCCCTGCTGGCGCTCGGTGCGCTCGTGCTCCGGGCGACCGATCGCCGGGAGTGGCGGCTCCTGCGCTGGCTCGGGACCCTCTCCGTCGACGGCACCCTGCTGGTTCTGCTCGGTCTCGCCGCGCGCAACGGCCCGCCCGAGTGGCTGCCGGCCTCTGCGGCTCTCGCCCTGCTCCTCGCCTTCGCGGCCCTCTACCTCGCCCTCCTCGCTCGCCGCAC
The DNA here is from genome assembly GCA_044230215.1 of Thermoanaerobaculia bacterium. Lineage (GTDB taxonomy): Bacteria > Acidobacteriota > Thermoanaerobaculia > Multivoradales > JAGPDF01 > JAGPDF01. The sequence goes on from JBGARM010000166.1 coordinate 3,759, forward strand.
CCTGGGAGCCGAGCCGAAGGTCGGCGTGTTCGAGGTCTTCCAGATGGTGATGGCGGTGGCGGTCGGTATCGGCGGCGCGGCCCGGCTCGCCACCGGGACGTTCGCCTGGGCCCTGGGGGGAGTGGTCCTCGCCCTGGCCGTGACGGCCTACGCCTGCGCCTTCCGCGCCCTGCCGGCGGAGTGCGATCCCCGTCCGGGCCTGCTGCTCTATTCGTCGCTCGGAGCGGTGCTGGCGCTGGTGGCCGTGCGTCTGCTCCTGCCGTCCTCGGCGGCCCTGCTGGCGGTCGGCCTGCTCGCCCTGACCGGGGCCTGGCTGGGGATCTCCCTTCGCCGGCGACTGCTCGAAGCCCAGTCGGCCTTCTTCGCCTTCGTCCTGGCGGTGCAATCGGGACTGTTGCACCAGGCGGCCGACGCCCTCTTCGCCCCGGGTGACCGGGCGTGGACGAAAGTCTCGGCTGCGGGACTCCTCGCCCTGGCCGTCGTGACGGCCTGTCGCGGCATCCTCCTCCGGCGGCCGGCCGACGACAGCGACCGCTGGGTGCGCTGGGCGTCGAACTTCGCCCGGCTGGTGCAAACGGCGCTGCTGCTCGCCGCGATCGGCGCTGTCGTGTGCGAGCTTCTGGCCGGTGCACTGGCCGCGGCCCCGGGCCCGGGGGCGGACCGCGGCGCCTTGGCCGCCCTGCGGACCACGATCCTCGCCCTGGCGGCAGTGGTCCTCGCCCTGCTCGGGCGGCTGCCGCGCCTGCGCGAGGCCGGCTGGCTGGTCTACCCGACGCTCGCCGTCGGGGGGCTGAAGTTCGCCTTCGACGACCTGCCCAACGGCCGCGCCGGGACGCTCTTCGTGTCGCTGTTGGTGCTCGGCGGAGCGCTGCTCGCGGTCTCCCGACTGGGGGCCGGCGACACCGACGGCGGCACTCGCCTGCAGGAGTAAACTGAGTGCCATGTCGCCGTCTGCCGAAGGGCTGGGATCGCGGGTTCGTCACCTACGGCGGCGGCTGCTCGTCGCCGCCCTCTGTCTGCTGAGCCTCGCCGCTTCGCGGCCGGCGCCAGGACAGCTCTCGGGAACCGAGTTCCAGGCGAATACCTACACGACGGGGGATCAGTGGCGCCCGGCGGTGGCGGCGGACAGTGCGGGCAATTTCGTCATGGTCTGGGAGAGCGTCTATCAGGACGGCGACAGCGATGGCGTTTTCGGGCAGCGCTTCGACGCGACCGGTGTGCCCGTCGGAACCGAGTTTCAGGTCAACAGCTACACGACGGGGGCGCAATACGGCTCCGCCGTGGCTTCGGACGGCTCGGGCAACTTCCTGGTGGTCTGGCACAACCAAATCCATAACGTCCCGCTCTACTCTGTCGCGCAGCGATTCGACGCCCTCGGTGTGCCGGCCGGCGACGAGTTCCGGTTGTCGGCCTACACCACGGAGTCGGAGACGAACCCAGCTGTGGCGGCTGACGGCCTGGGCAACTTCATTGTGGTCTGGAGCGCCTCGGACGCTTCGATGGTGGGTGTCTACGGTCGGCGATTCACCGGCTCGGGCAGTCCGCTGGGTAGCGAGTTTCAGGTCAACACTTACACCACGAGCGTACAGGGACCCCCGCTGGTGGCGGCCGACGCTGCGGGGAACTTTGTCGTGGTCTGGAGCAGTTACGGGCAGGACGGCGCGAGCTATGGTGTTTTCGGCCAGCGCTTCGACTCCTCCGGCGATCCGGCGGGAGGCGAATTCCAGGTCAACAGCTACACGACTTGGTGGCAGGTCGCGACTTCGGTGGCCATGAACAGCGCGGGTTCCTTTGTCGTGACCTGGGAGAGCCAGCTGCAGGACGGGTCGGAAAGCGGGGTCTTCGCGCGCCGGTACAGCCCGGCGGGCGTCGCCCTGGGGGACGAGTTCCAGGTCAACAGCTACACGACGGGCCTGCAGCAACGGGCAAGTGTCGCGGTCGGAGATTCGGGCGAGTTTGTCGTGGCCTGGCAGACCTTTGACAGTCCGGCGCAATTCGATTCGGACATCGTCGCGCAACGCTTCGACGCAGCGGGCGCCCGGGAAGGAAGTACCTTCCGCGTGAATAGCTACACGACCGCGTTCCAGGATTATCCTGCGGTCGTGACGACCCCCTCGGGGACCTTCGTCGTGGCCTGGGGCGGCCCAGGGGACGGCCTATTCAGCGGGGTGCATGGGCAGCGCCTGGCGGCGCTCGTCTTCGCCGACGGCTTCATCGAGGGTGCCGTCTGTGGCTGGAGCGCGTCGCAGGGTAGCAGCGACGCCTGTCCGCCCTAGCGCCGGGGGGCTCGAAACCCGTTTTCGGGTCCGTTTCCTCCGGGACCGAGCCGAATCGGCCCGATCGGGTCGAAAAATTGCTTACACGGGGACTAGACAAGAATTCCCCAAGGTGCCAGAATTCGCGGTCCACCCCGCTTGCGTCGCAAATCACGCGGCGGCATGGAGTTGGGGTGCAGAAGGCAGCAGATCAACAGGAGAGAGCCGCAAGATCCGCGCAAGATCTGACAGTTGCGCCGCTGACCCCCTGCCACCGTCAGTCCGATGGGGCGCGGGTCCGGCGTTAGTCTGCGCCCACGTAGCTCAGCGGTAGAGCACTTCCTTGGTAAGGAAGAGGTCATCGGTTCAAGCCCGATCGTGGGCTCCATCGAATTGCCGGCTGGATGGAGCTTTGAAGCAGTAGCTGAGTTTGACTACGAACCGCCCGTCCGCGGGCACGGCTGACTGGGGAGGCATTCGGGGCGCCATGGGCAAGGAAAAATTCGACCGCACCAAGCCGCACGTGAACGTGGGAACGATCGGTCACGTGGACCATGGGAAGACGACGCTGACGGCGGCGCTGACGAAGGTTGCCGCGGACAAGGGCTGGGCGAAGTTCGTGCCGTACGACGAAGTGGCGAAGGCATCGGAGTCGCAGGGTCGTCGTGACCCGACGAAGATTCTGACGATTGCGACGTCGCACGTCGAGTATTCGACGGCGAACCGTCACTACGCGCATGTCGACTGCCCC
>JBGARM010000167.1:0-6752 GCA_044230215.1 Thermoanaerobaculia bacterium
ATTACGCCGCCGGCGCCCGCAAATTCGGCGCCGCCGGGGATTTCGTCACGGCACCGGAACTGAGTCCCTTGTTCGGCCGCGCCCTCGCCCGCCCGGTGGCGGCCGTCATGGCGGCGACGGCTCCGGCCGTGATCGAGGTCGGCGCCGGCACCGGCCGCCTGGCCGCCGACCTGGCCGCCGCGCTGCACGACCACGCGGTCACCGAGGCACTGCAGGAGGCGCTCGCCGGCATCGACGTCGCCTTCTACCTCATCCACAGTCTGGGAACCGGCGTGGAGTTCGCCCGGCGGGATCGCGAAGCGGCGGCGGCTTTCGGCGCCGCGGCGCGCGCCGCGGGTGTCGGCCGCATCGTCTATCTCGGCGGCCTCGGCGACCCGGACACTGCGTTGTCGCATCATCTGCGCTCGCGGCAGGAGACCGGCGTGGCTCTGGGCGAGGCCGGAGTGCCGGTGACCGAGCTGCGTGCCGGCGTCATCGTCGGCTCGGGGAGCCTGTCGTTCGAGATGATCCGCTATCTCGCCGAACGCGTGCCGATCATGATCTGCCCGCGCTGGGTCTTCACCCGCACCCAGCCGATCGCCATCCGCAACGTGCTCGACTACCTCGTCGCCGCGCTCGAGCGCCCCGCGAGCGCCGGGAGGACGATCGAGATCGGCGGCGCCGACGTCGTCACCTACGGCGAGATGATGACCGGCTACGCTGCGGCGCGCGGACTGCGCCGCTGGTTGCTGCCGGTGCCCGTGCTGACGCCGCGCCTCTCCTCCCTGTGGGTGCATCTGGTGACGCCGATTCCGGCGGCGATCGCGCGCCCGCTCGTCCTCGGCCTGAAGAACGAGGTGGTCGTGCGCGACACCCTCGCGCGCCAGCTCTTTCCCGAGATCGTGCCGCTCGGCTTCCGCGAAGCCGTACGACTCGCCCTGCAGAAGCTCGACGCCGGCGCGGTCGAAACGACCTGGAGCGACGCGCTGTCGTCGAGCCAGGGCGATCGGCCGATCGTGCGGCTGGAGAACCGCGAGGGGATGATCCTCGAGCGCCGCGAGCTGCGCGTGGCGGCGACGCCGGAGCGCGTCTTCGCCGCGGTCAGTCGATTGGGCGGGCGCACCGGCTGGCTCTACATGGACTGGACCTGGCGGGTGCGCGGCGCTCTCGACCGGCTGGTGGGCGGCGTCGGCATGCGTCGCGGCCGGCGCGATCCGGTCGATCTGCGCCCCGGAGATGCGCTCGACTTCTGGCGCGTCGAGGCCGTGGAGCCGCCGACGCTGCTGCGTCTGCGCGCCGAAATGAAGGTTCCGGGGCGCGCCTGGCTGCAGTTCGAGGTGCGCGAGGCCGAAGGCCAGAGTGTGTTGGCGCAGACCGCCTTCTTCGCGCCCAAGGGACTCGCCGGGTTGCTCTACTGGTACGTGCTCTACCCGGTGCACGCCCTGATCTTCAGCGGCCTCGTGCGCCGGCTCGGCCTGCGCGCCGAGGCGGACTGAAGCGCGCCCGGTCCGATCCAGTCGCCGCGGGTCGTCGTTCGGACGGCCTCGGACGCAAGGTCAACGGCCGGAGGCCGCGGAACCCAGGCGCGCCCTGGCCGCGTCGACGAACGCCCGAATCTCCGCCTCGGCGAAGCCGGCGGACTCGCGGTGGGTCCATACCCAGTCCATGATGCGCGCGCCACTGTACGGCTCCTGGTCGGCGACCTCGGCGAGGTAGGCCTCCAGGAGCCTGGCGGTTCTGGGGAAGACGTGGAAGTGGATCCGCGGCACCGCCTCGCCGAATTTCAGAAGGTAGATTCTTTCGGGCTGGAGAATCTGCTGAACCAGGGTCTCCGCCTGCACGAGGCATCGCCAGAGATCTGCGGCCTGGTCCGGGGCGAATCCGTCGAGCGACCGGCTCTCGACTTTGCTCGCGACGACGAGATGCCCCGGTACGCGCGTGTCCGATGCCTGACGGGTCGTGAAGTACCTGGATTCGTGGATGAGGTTCTCTGGCATCTCTTTTCCCCGGGCTTCGTGCAGGGTGAACTCACCGCGAGACTATCGCTCTGCGGCCGCTGCTGGCCTCGCGGATCGTTGGCGCTGTTCTCCTTCGCCGAGGGCGACGTCGCCGAACCCGCTTGGTACGATCGGTCGCCAAGGGAGCCACTCATGGAAGTCAAGGACTGTCACGGCAACATCCTCAGCCAGGGCGACTCGGTTCTGGTGATCAAGGACCTGAAGGTGAAGGGCACGTCGGTCACCCTCAAGCAGGGCACCAAGATCAAGAACATCCGCCTGACGGAGGACGAAGAGGAGATCGCCTGCAACACCGACAAGGTGAAGGGGCTGATCCTCAAGACCTGCTTCCTCAAGAAGGCCTGAACGGTGGTGATCCGGGCGTTCGTCCCGTTCGCCGCCATCCTCCTGACGGTTTGCGCGCCGCTGGCCGGCGCGGACCTTGCCGCCGAGGAGTCGCGGCTCGTGGCGCGCGTCGAGGCGAATCGCGACCGCGCCATCGAGCTCCTGCGCCGGGCCGTCGACCAGCCGAGCGCGACCGAGAACCTCGCCGGCGTGCGCAAGGTCGGCGCGCTGTTCGCTGCCGAGCTTGCGAAGCTGGGCTTCGCGACGCGCTGGGTCGACCTGCCGGCCGAGATGGGTCGCGCCGGCCACCTGGTCGCCGAGTACGGAGCCGCTGGCGACGGGATCGGGCCGCGGATCCTGCTGATCGGTCATCTCGACACCGTCCTCGAAGGCGAACCGTTCCGGCGCGAAGGCGCCCGCGCCTTCGGCAGTGGCGCCTCCGACATGAAGGGCGGCGACGTGGTGATCGTCGAGGCGCTGCGGGCTCTGGTGGAGGAGGGGTTGCTCGCCGGCCGCCGGGTGGTCGTGGTGTTGACCGGCGACGAAGAGAATCCGGGAGAGCCGCACGCGACGAGCCGCGCAGCGCTCGTCGAAGCTGCGGGGAGGAGCGACCTCGCGCTCGCCTTCGAGGGCTGGGTGCCGGGAGTCGCGGTAGTCGGTCGCCGCGGAATCTCCACCTGGCGGCTCGAGACCTCGGGCTCGGGCGGGCACTCCTCGCGCATCTTCGGCCCCGCCCGCGGCGACGGCGCGATCTTCGAGATGGCGCGCATCCTCGCCGCCTTCCGCGCCGAGCTGCCCGAGCCGTATCTGACCCTGAATCCGGGCGTCGTCGTCGGCGGCACGGAGGCCGACCTGCCGCCAGCAAGCGCCTCGGGGACGGCCACCGGCAAGTCGAACGTCGTGGCGGCGAAGACGATCGTCGAAGGCGACCTGCGCTTCCTCACCGCCGACCAGCGGGCGCGCGCGGAGGAGCGGATGCGCGCAATCGTCGCCCGCTCTTCTCCGCAGACGGGAGCGACGATCTCGTTCATCGCTGGCATGCCGTCGATGGCGCCTTCTTCCGGCAACCGGGCCCTGCTCGCAGTGCTCGACCGGGCGAGCCGCGACCTCGGCACCGGCCCGGTCGTCGAGCAGGGTCCGAGCGAGCGCGGTGCCGGCGACATCTCTTTCGTCGCTCACCTGCTCCCCGGCCTCGATGGACTCGGCGCCCTGGGCGACCAGGAGCACGCCCGCGGCGAGTACCTCGACCTCGACGAGCTGCCGCGCCTGGTCCAGCGCGCGGCACTGCTCCTTCATCGACTGCAGACGACGCCGGCGCCCTGACGCCGGCAGGAGGCTGAAATGAGTCGCAACCACCTGGCTTTCGGCGCCATCTCCGCCGGCCTTGCCGTGGCGCTCGGCGCCTTCGCCGCTCACGCCCTCAAGATGCGCCTCGATCCACAGGCCCTCGCGACTTTCGAGGTCGCGGTGCGCTATCAGATGTACCACGCGCTCGCGCTCGTTGCCGTGGGCCTGCTCGCCGAGCGGCGCGAGAGCCGCCTGCTCGGCGCGAGCGGCGCGCTTTTCGTCGCCGGAACCGTCCTGTTCTCGGGCAGCCTCTACGCGCTCAGCCTCTCCGGAGTGATGTGGCTCGGGGCGATCACGCCGTTCGGAGGGGTCGCCTTCCTCAGCGGCTGGGGCTGCTTTCTGACTGCGGTCCGTCGAGCCTAGCCGGACGCAGCGCCGCGAGCAACGCGCAGAGCACGGCGCCGGCGGCGACGAGGTGCTTGAGGCTGTGACCGCTCAGCAGTCCACTGGCTGCGAACAGCGCGCGGTCGTGCGACTCGGCCTGCTTGGCAACCAGATAGAGCCCGAGTGTCGCCCAGAGCCAGGCGCTCTCGAGACCGCCGGTACCCGCCCCGAAGAGCAGCAGCAGCGGGATGAGCACCATCGGCAGGAACTGGATGACGTAGTAGAACCTGAGGTCCCCGGCGCCCTGGAGCTCGGTCGCGTGCCAGTAGAGAACGGACGACGCGCCGAGGGCGAGGAGCGGCGCGAGGGCCCGCCGCCCGAGACGCTCCGAGAGCCGGTCGCGCACGATCAGGCTGAACAGCGCCATGAAACCGACGGTCATCGGCAGCCGGTCCCAGACCAGAGTCGCGTTCGAAGGTGCGAGGTGGTAGTACGCCGAACCGAAGGCGACCAGCGCCACGCCGGCGGCGAAGATCAGGACCCCGGTGCGCAGCGCCGGACGCCGCAGGCGACCGAGGCGGGCGAGGCCGAACGCGCCGACGACCAGGAAGGGCAGGTTCGTGACCACGTTCCAGAAGTTCGGCACGCCGCCGAGCGCCCGGTCGTCGGCGAAGAGATGGTAGGCCGGATCCTGCGCGAATCGCGGCTGCGAGAAAGCGAACAGAACTCCCGCGACGAGCGCCGCGACGAAAATGCCCATCCGCCAGCGCTCTTTCGTCACGTTCGTCATGGGTCCGCAGCCGGAGCCTAGTGCAAACGGTTCGCTCTTCGCTCGCCACGGGCGGTGAGAAAACGCCGCGCCTCGAAGCGCCGGGTGGCGTCAGGGCCCGGGGAGTCGGCTGGCGCGGACCGGGGCCGCGTCGCTCGTCGGGACGTGGCAGGCGAGGCAGAGGAAGCGCGCGCCGGCGACGGTGGTGCCGACCTGACCTGGGCTGTTGCGCAGGTCGGTGCGGTGGCTCGCCGGCAGCTCGGGGGCATCGGCGCCAGCGTCGAGCGCGTGACAGTCGAGGCAGCCGTTGCTTTTGAGGGTCAGCGGGACGAAGTCGTCGATCGCGTGCGGAATGCGCGGCGGCGCGATCGGAAAGGCGCGCGGCAACCGGGCGTTATCGCCCGGGGCTGCGTTGTTCCACGCGACGGCGGCGGGGTTCGGCACGTCGAAAAGGCTTCCGGGATAGAGCGACAGGTCGCTGTCGGAGATGCGCGAGGGCGCTTTCTCCGCTGTCGCCGTCGCGGAGCTCGCCGGCCTGGGCTCGTCGCCGGAGAGAAGGCTGGAAATCGCCAGGGCGCCGGCGGCGAGAGTCAAGATCAGCGATCGCTTCATGGCTGGGCTCCTTGCGCTGCAGCGCGGCTGCCAACGGGCGCGCTCACGCCTTGCTCACGCGCACGGCGCACTTCTTGAAATCGATCTCTTTCGAGATCGGGCACGTAGCGTCGAGGGTGACCTTGTTGATGAACACCGACTCGTCGAACCAGGGCACGTAGACCGTGCCGCGCGGCGGGCGGTTGCGGCCGGCGAGCTCGACGCGGGCGGTGATCCGGCCGCGTCGCGACTCGATCGCCGCCAGGGCCCCCTGGGCGAGGCCGCGCGCCGCAGCGTCCTGCGGGTGCATGAAGAGCTGCGCTTCGGGCATGGCGTTGTGCAGCTCCGGGACGCGCCGGGTCATCGAGCCCGAATGCCAGTGTTCGAGCACCCGGCCGGTCGAGAGCCAGAGATTCCAGGTCGCGTCGGGGCTCTCCGGCGGCGCGGCGTAGGGGCGGAAGAAGATCTTCGCCTTGCCGGCGATCGCCACCGGCTCGGCCGTTCCCGGCGCCGCGAGCGTGCCGTAGGGGAGCTTCTTGCCGGCCTTGCCGTAGAAATCGATGCCGCTGCCCTTGGCGACGTAAGGGTCGTAGGTCTCGTTGAAGCGCCAGGGGGTCTCCTTGCCGTCGACCACGGGCCAGCGCAGGCCGCGCACGTCGTCGCGGAAGTAGACGTCGAACGGCGCCAGATCGTGGCCCTCGCCGCGGCCGAAGGCGGCGTACTCCTCGAACAGCGCCTTCTCCGGGAACCAATCGATGGCGGCGCCGCCAGGCGGGGCGACAGTCGCGTTCGCATGGTCGCCGGCGACCGGATCGGGCCAGCGCGCCTTGCGGTTGGCGGGGTTGGCGAACAGCACGTCGTAGAGCGTCGTCTCGGGGGTGTAGCCGAGCGCGGTCGCGGCCGGCAGCACGTCCGGCAGGAGGCCGTCCTCGAAGCCGTCGGCCTTGAGGCCGGGGATCTTCTGCGCCCCCCAGACGTCGGCGAGCCGGAAGCGCTTCGCGAACTCGAGCATCTGCCAGACGTCGGTGCGCGCCTCGCCGGGGGCATCGACCTGCTGGCGCCACAGCTGCGTGCGGCGCTCGGAGTTGCCGTAGGCGCCCCACTTCTCGAAGATGATCGCCGACGGCAGGATGAGGTCGGCGACCTTGGTCGAGAGCGTCGGGTAGACGTCGGAGACGACGATGAAGCAGTCCTTTTCGCGCGCCGCGTGGATCCAGTGGTTGGCGTTGGCGGTCGACTGGAACGGGTTCGTCACCTGCACCCAGATCGTGTCGATGTCGCCGCCCTTGTCCTTGGCCGTCGAGAAGCGCTTCCACATCTCGACGGTGTGGTAGCCGGGCTTCGCGTTGATGCGACCGGCGGGCAGGTTCCAGACGTGCTCCGCCTCCTCGCGGTGCTTC
>JBGARM010000168.1:0-6753 GCA_044230215.1 Thermoanaerobaculia bacterium
TGCGCGAACGGCTGCGGGCCGGCGCCCTCGACTCCCGCATGGTCGAAATCGAAGTCGAGGACGGGACGGCGCCGTCGCTCGAGATGTTCACCCCGCAGGGCGTCGAGGAGATCGGCATCAATCTGAAAGAGATGATGCCGGGTCTCTTCTCGCGCCGGCGGCGGCAGAAGGCGACGGTCGCGGAGGCGCGAGAAGCGCTGCTCGCCGAAGAGGCCGAGAAGCTGATCGACCGCCAGCAGCTGGCGCGCGACGCCCGGGCGCGGGTCGAGCAGACCGGCATCGTCTTCCTCGACGAAATCGACAAGATCGCCGGCCGCGAAGGTTCGAGTCACGGCCCCGACATCTCGCGCGAGGGTGTGCAGCGCGATCTCCTGCCGGTCGTCGAGGGCACGACGGTCACCACCAAGTACGGTCCGGTGAAGACCGACCACATCCTCTTCATCGCCGCCGGAGCCTTCCACGTCGCCAAGCCGTCCGATCTCATTCCCGAGCTGCAGGGGCGCTTCCCCATCCGGGTCGAGCTCGAGGCGCTCACCGAGGCCGACTTCGTGCGCATCCTGACCGAGCCGGAGACCGCCCTCACCAAGCAGTACACGGCACTCCTCGGCGCCGAGGGGCTGAGGATCCATTTCCGCGAGGACGCCATCGTCGAGCTGGCGCGCATCGCCGTCGAGGTCAACCGGTCGACCGAGAACATCGGCGCCCGGCGTCTGGCGACGGTGATCGAGCGGCTGCTCGAGGAGGTCTCCTTCGAGGCTCCGGACATGGCCGGGATGGAGCTCGACATCGACGCCGCCTTCGTTCGCAGGATTCTCGACGACATCGTTCAGAACCAGGATCTCAGCCGCTATGTCCTCTAGCCCTTCGGTCCGTCGCCCGGCCTCCCACCGGGAGCTGCGGCGTTTCGCTGCCCTGAATCTCCTCGCCCTGCTCGCCCTGCCGCTCGTCGCCTGCGGCAAGAAGGGCGATCCGATGCCGGCGCCGCGCACCATTCCGCTCGCCGCCCACGACCTCAAGGTGCGCCAGCGCGGGCTCGAAGTGGTGGCGGAATTCGGCTATCCGAAGTCGACCGTCGCCGGCCTGCCGCTGCCAGGCCTCGATCAGGTGACGCTCTACGTGCTCGACCGGCCGGTGGCTGCGACGGTCGCCGCCACCCCCGCGCCGGCAGCGGCGGCGACCGCGGCCCCAGCGGCAGCTTCGGCACCGGCGCCGCTCACCCTGGTGATGCCCGACCCGCGGGAGTTCGCGGTGGCCGCCAAGCCGTTCCTCGCGCTCTCGGGCGCCGAGCTCGCGAGCGCCATTTCGGGCGACCGCGTCACCGTGCGCTTCCGGCTCGCCGAACCGCTGCCAGCGGACCAGCCGGCGCGCATCTTCAGCGTCCGCACCCACGCCGCCGGCGGCGAGCTCTCGGACTGGTCGAACCTCGCCGGCCTCCTGCCGCGCGCCCCCGCCGCTCCGCCCGTCCAGTTCACCGCCGTCGCCGCCAAGGGCGGCATCGAGCTCCAGTGGAGCCCGGCAGCGCCCGCCGCCGGCACGCCGATCGCCGGCTACAACGTCTATCGCCGCGACGCCGCCCGCACCTCCTACGGCGAGCCGGTCGCCACGCTCGATGCCACCGTCACGACCACCACCGACACCGGCGTGACCTATGGCCGGCGCTACATCTATGCCCTGACCGCGATCGGCAGCAAGGTGCCGCTGGCGGAGAGCGCCCTGTCCTCCGAGGTCGAGATCGACTTTCAGGATCGCTTCGCTCCGGCGCCGCCGGCGGAGCTTTCGGCGCTCGGCAGCGTCGGTGAAGTCCGCCTGGTCTGGCCGGCGAGCCCCGAGGCCGATGTCGCCGGCTACGTCGTCGAACGCGCCGATCCAGAGGCCGACTTCCACCGCGTCAACACCGAGCCGGTCGCCGCGCTCGAGCTCACCGACCGTGGCCTCGCCTCCGGCTTCACCTTCCGCTACCGGGTGTCGGCGATCGACAAGTCGGGCAATCTCGGCCCCCCCTGCGAGCCGGTCGCGACGCGCGTGCCGTGAGCGCGGTCTACAAGGTCTCCGGCGGCGGCAACGACTTTCTCGCCTTGGCCGCGCCGGAACGCGAGCCCACCGCCGACGAGATCCGCTCGTGGTGCGCCCGCGGCCTGTCGTTCGGCGCCGACGGCCTCTTCACGCTCCAGCGCGCCGACGCCGGCGTCCGCATGCGCTACTGGAACGCCGACGGCCAGCCCGCGGCCCTGTGCCTCAACGGCACGCGCTGCGCGGCGCGCCTGGCGCTCCACCTCGGCTGGGCCGAGGGGAGCTTCCAGGTGGCCACCGACGCCGGCGCCTTTGCCGCGCGCGCCGTCGCCGCGACCGAGATCGCGCTGCAGTTGCCGGCTCCCGAGGAGTTGGCGCGCAAGCGCGTGCTCGAGGTCGGCGGTCGCAGCTACGAGGGCTGGTTCGTCACCGTCGGCGTCCCCCATCTCGTCCTGGTCTGGCCGGAGTCGCTCGCTCGAGTCCCGGTCGCCAGTCTCGGTGCGGCGCTGCGCGCGCACCCGGATTTCGCCCCCGGCGGCACCAACGTCGATTTCGTGCGCTTTCCGGCGCCGCACCGGCTGGAGATCCGAAGTTTCGAGCGCGGCGTCGAAGCCGAGACGCTCGCCTGCGGCACCGGCGTCCTCGCGGCGACCGCCGTCGGCCTGCTGCTCAACCTCGCCAAGCTGCCGCTTTCCGCCACCACCCTGGGCGGCTTCACCCTGACGGTCGACGGCCAGACGGTCGACTCGGCGCTGAAGAACTGGTCGCTCGCCGGCGACGCCCGCATTCTCGGCAACGTCGAGCTCACCCCGGAAGCCGGCCTGCCGGCGCCGCCCGCGCCGCACTGGTCGGCCTGAGTCGACCGCGAGCCTCCGTTTGCTAAGCTCGCCCGCCTCATGACGCACGCCTTCTCGCCGGTCGACGAACAGATGGAGCTGCTGCGGCGCGGCGCAGTCGACCTCGTCTCGGAGGCCGACCTGGCGCGCAAGCTCGAGCGCTCGCGGAAGACCGGCAAGCCCCTGGCGGTCAAGACCGGCTTCGATCCCTCTTCGCCCGATCTCCATCTCGGCCACACCGTGCTGCTGCGCAAGATGCGGCAGTTCCAGGACCTCGGGCATCGGGTCTGCTTCCTCATCGGCGACTTCACCGGCATGATCGGCGACCCGACGGGCAAGAAGGCGACCCGCCCGCAGCTCACCCGCGAGCAGGTGCTGGCCAACGCCGAGACCTACAAGCGCCAGGTCTTCAAGGTGCTCGACCGCGAGGCGACCGTCATCCGCTACAACGGCGACTGGCTGACGCCCCTGGGCGCCGAGGGGATGATCCGCCTGGCCGGCAAGTGGACTCTCGCGCGGATGATGGAGCGCGACGACTTCCGCACCCGCTTCCGCGAGCAGCAGCCGATCTCGCTCCACGAGCTGCTCTACCCGCTCGTCCAGGCGAAGGACTCGGTCGAGATGGCGAAGATCCCCGAGCTCGGCTGCGACGTCGAGCTGGGCGGCCACGACCAGATCTTCAATCTCCTCGTCGGCCGCGACCTGATGAAGGAAGAGGGGCTGGAACCCCAGGTCTGCCTGACGGTGCCGCTCCTCGTCGGCCTCGACGGCCACGAGAAGATGTCGAAGTCCCTCGGCAACGCCATCGCTGTCGAGGACACGCCGAAGGAGATCTACGGCAAGACGCTGTCGATCCCCGACAGCCTGATGTGGGACTGGCTGCTGCTGCTCACCGACCTGCCGAAGGCCGAGATCGACGCGAAGAAGAGCGCCGTCGCCGCGGGCAGCCTCCACCCCAAGCTCGTCAAGCAGGAGCTCGCCCGGCGCCTGGTCGCCGATTTCCATAGTGCTGCGGCCGCAGCCGAAGCCGAGGCCGAGTTCGAGCGCGTCTTCGCCGGCGGCGGCGCGCCCGATGCAGTTGCAGAATTTCTCTTTGTTTCCGATTCCGGGACGCTCTCCGCCGCTGGAGCAGAAAGCTCAGTAAAGGTAGGGAGCCTGCTGGTGGAGCAGTTGGTCGGCGCGGCGGTTGTGGCGTCCAAGAACGAGGCGCGGCGGATGATCGAGCAGGGTGCGGTGAGCATCGACGGCGAGCGCGTAAGCGACCCACATACGGCGCTGCCTGCCCGGGCTGAGGCCTACCTCGTCAAGGTCGGGAAGCGGAGATTCGTCAAGCTGCAGATTCACTGAACTTCATCGCAAGGGGTGTCCGCGCGCGGCCGTTCGGGCCGGCGGGTGGGCTGAGATCAGACCCTTGGAACCTGAACCGGTTCAGACCGGCGGAGGGAATGCGAACATGAACGTACCCACCACCAACAGTTTCGGGATCGCCCTGCCGCGCGCCCCCTGGGTCGCGCGCCGCACGGCGGACTCGACGCCGACACAGCTCTTCTACGCCCGTCAGGGCGTCATCACCGAGGAGATGCAGTTCATCGCCGACCGCGAACGGATCGATCCCGAGTCGATCCGTTCCGAGGTCGCCCTCGGCCGGGCGATCATCCCGGCCAATATCCGCCACACCGAGCTCGAGCCGATGGTGATCGGCAAGAAGTTCAAGACCAAGATCAACGCCAACATCGGCAACTCTGCGGTCTCCTCGGGGATCGAGGAGGAGGTCGAGAAGCTCACCTGGGCGGTGAAGTGGGGCGCCGACACGGTGATGGACCTCTCGACCGGCAAGAACATCCACGCCACCCGCGAGGCGATCGTCCGCCATTCGACGGTGCCGATCGGCACGGTGCCGATCTATCAGGCGCTCGAGAAGGTGAAGGGCAAGGTCGAGGAGCTCACGATCGGGATCTACATGGAGACCCTGCGCGAGCAGTGCGAGCAGGGGGTCGACTACTTCACCATTCACGCCGGCGTGCGCCTGAAGTACATTCCGCTGACCGCCAAGCGGGTCACCGGCATCGTCTCGCGCGGCGGCTCGATCCTCGCCAAGTGGTGCCTCGCGCACCACAAGGAGAACTTCCTCTATACGCACTTCGAAGAGATCTGCGAGCTGATGAAGCGCTACGACGTCTCGTTCTCGCTCGGCGATGGCCTGCGTCCGGGTTCGATCGCCGATGCCAACGATGCGGCCCAGTTCGCCGAGCTCGATACCCTGGGCGAGCTCACCGACATCGCCTGGCGGCACGACTGCCAGGTGATGATCGAGGGCCCCGGGCACGTGCCGATGCATCTCGTGAAGGAGAACGTCGACCGCCAGCAGCGCATCTGCAAGGAGGCGCCGTTCTACACCCTGGGGCCGCTGGTCACCGACATCGCGCCGGGCTACGACCACATCACCAGCGCCATCGGCGCGGCGATGATCGCCTGGCACGGCACGGCGCTCCTCTGCTACGTGACGCCGAAGGAGCACTTGGGGCTGCCCAACAAGGAGGACGTCAAGCAGGGCTGCATCGCCTACAAGATCGCCGCCCACGCCGCCGACCTCGCCAAGGGCCTGCCCGGCGCGCAGGAGCGCGACGACGCGCTCTCCAAGGCGCGCTTCGAGTTCCGCTGGGAGGACCAGTTCAACCTCTCCCTCGACCCCGAGACGGCGCGCGCCTACCACGACGAGACGCTGCCGCAGGACGGGGCGAAGAGCGCCCACTTCTGCTCGATGTGCGGCCCGAAGTTCTGCTCGATGGAGATCACCCAGCAGCTCCGCGACTTCGCCGCCGAGAAGGGCCTCTCGGAAGAGGAGGCCGTGGCCGCCGGCCTGGCCGAGAAGGCCCAGGAGTTCCGCGAGCAGGAGCTCGTGCAGCTGGGCGCCCCCAAGGGCTGAAGCGAGGAGGCCGCACTGACCGAAGACCCCGCAGATCGCTGGCAGCGACTCTGGGAGCTTTTCGATGCGGCGCGAGACTGCCCCGAGGGCACGGCGCGCGAGGATTTCCTGCGCGACCATTGCGGTGACGACGCTGACTTGAGGAGCGAGCTCGCCGGGTTGCTCGCCGCGAGCGCCGGCGGCGACTCTCTTCTCGACCGCAGCGACCGCTCCTGGATCGAGCCGCTCGTCGAAAGCTCCAGGGGACCGCTGCCGCCCCTGGCCTCCGGATCGACCGTCGGCCCGTGGACGCTCGGGCGGCTCCTCGGAGAGGGCGGCATGGGCAGCGTCTTCCTCGGCGAACGCCGCGGCGAGGGCTTCACGCAGCGCGCGGCGATCAAGATGCTGCCGGGCGGCGCGCAGCCCACCGCCCTGCACCAGCGCTTCCTCGCCGAGCGCGGAATTCTCGCCCGCCTCGAGCATCCCGGGATCGCGCGCATGCTCGACGGCGGCGTCGCCGCCGACGGCCGGCCCTACCTCGCCATGGAGCTCGTGGAGGGCAGGACGATCACTGCCGCCTGCCGCGCGGAGCGGGCGACCGTCGAGCGACGGTTGGAGCTGTTTCTCGAGGTGTGCGCCGCCGTCGAGCACTCCCACCGCAACCGCGTGATCCATCGCGACCTGAAGCCTTCCAACGTCCTGGTCGACCCGGACGGCAGAGTCAAGCTCCTGGATTTCGGCATCGCCAAGCTGCTCACGCCGGACCACGCGGAGGCCGATCCGCCCACCCTGCTCCGCCCCCTGACGCCGCAGTACGCCGCTCCGGAACAGGCGACCGGCGGCGACATCACTCCGGCGACCGACGTCTACGCTCTCGGCGTCCTGCTTCACGAGTTGCTCGCCGGCCAATTGCCGCGGAGCTCCAGAGACGACGCCCCCTTCACGGTCGAACGGGCGCTCGCCGGAGCCGAACCGGTGGCGCTCTCGTGGAGTGCCCTCGCC
>JBGARM010000169.1:0-6580 GCA_044230215.1 Thermoanaerobaculia bacterium
CGCGGCCAGGGCCTCCGCGCGGGCGGCCAGGTTGCGCACGCCGTCCACGAGCCGCGACGCCTCCCGCACGTTCGACGCCCCGAACGCGTGCAGCCCCAGCAGTTCGAACGGCGCCCCTGCCGAGCCGATCGCCCCGGCCAGCAGGAGGCCGGCGAGCAGGACGAGCCCCCAGAACGACAGAGCCGGGATCTCGACCACCGACGGCGGCAGGTAGGTGACTTCGAGCCGTGGCTGAACCGCGGCGACGCCCTCGCGACTGTCGAAGCGGCGGGCGGTGGCGACTGCCCCTTCCGGCTCGTCCAGCGGCGGCGGCAGGAGATCCTGAATCAGGATCCAGCCGAAATTGGTCGCCGGCGCGTCCACCCAGCTCTGGACGTCGGCCACCATGTCGGCCGTCGAACCCCAGACGAAGGAGGCCGGCGCTGCCGTGCCGACGGCGATCGTGGCGCTCGCCGGGGAGACGAAGTCGCCGCCCAGGCTGGCCCACTCCGACACCTGATAGAAGCGCTCGCACCAGGTGGCGTCGTTCGCCGTCGCCGGCCCGCCGCCCCCCTCCGCGGAGCCGCCATCGGAGGTTCCCTCCCCCCAGTCGGCGATGAGCCGGCGCAGCCCGAAGCGGTCGTCGGGCGCGGCGCCGCTCGCGACCCGGTTGAGATGCAGCGTCACGGTGGCCGCGGTGATCGTCGAGCCGGCAGGAATCGCGCCGAGGTCGAAGCGCAGCACCGCCCGCCGCTCCAGACCGGTGTTGGTGAAGCCGGAGAAGAGGTAGCGCCCGGCGCCGTTGCTGGTGGACGCCGAGCAGCCCTCCTGCTGCGCGAACTCCTCGAAAAGCGTGTTGTCGCGGCTCGGGGGCACGGCGAGCTCCGCCCCCACCGGCGGCGCGACGAGCGCCGAGAGCAGAGTCATGCCCACCCAGATCTTCGCCGTCGGCATCGCCATCCTCCTCTGCAGCACCTGTTCGAACGGCCCTTCAGGACGCGGAGGAACGGCGATCGAGCCGCGCCAGCAGCTCTCGCCAGGCCCTGCCGCGATGGCCGATGCGATCCTTCTCTTCGTCGGGCAGCTCACCATAGGTGCGCGGGTCGCCGGCCGGGCGAAAGACCGGGTCCCAGCCGAAGCCGTTGGCGCCGCGCGGCGGCAGGACGAGATCGCCGGCGGTTTCGCCGCGCGCCAGCACCGTCTGCCCGCCGTCGGTCCACAGCAGCAGGCAGACCGCCCTGGCACGCGGTTCGCCCAAGGCGAGCGCGGTGCGGGCAATCCCGTCGGCGCCGACCGCTTCGAGCATCCACTTCACCAGCGGGCCGGGGAAGCCGTTCATCGCCGCCAGCTCGAGCCCCGTCTCTTCGACGATGACCGGCCGCCGGACGCTCTCCCAGGCGGACCGGGCCTTGGCGGAGAGCACCGCCTCCATGTCGAGCGACTGAATTTCCGGCAGCTCCACCGCGATCGCCTCGAGCTCCCGTCCCGAAGCGGCGATGAGCCGCCGCGCCTCGATGAGCTTCGAGGGGTTGCCGGTAACGAAGAGTAGCGCCGGCGGCGGTTGCGGGAGCCCGGGAGCGCGGAGGTCCAGATCAGCCCCGCAGCACGCGGAAGGCGTGCACCTTCTGCTGCAGGCCCTTGAGCTGAAATTCGCCGAGCGCCTCGGTCGGATAGGCGCCGGCGAGCAGGCGGTGGGTCTCGCCGCCCAGAGTGATCTCGCCCGGCTCGGCGACCCCTGACTCGAGGCGCGCGGCGACGTTCACCGTGTTGCCGAGCACCGTGTAGTCGACGCGCTTCCGGCTGCCGACGTCGCCGACCATCACCGGTCCGCTCTGAATGGCGATCCGCACCTCGAGGGTCGGCAGGCCCTTGGCCGCCCGTTCGCGGTTGAGCGCTTCCTGCGCCGCCTGGATCTGCAGCGCCGCCTGGACGGCGCGGCGCGCATGGTCGGCTTGCGGCACCGGCGCGCCAAAGAAGGCCATCACGCAGTCGCCGATGAACTTGTCGAGCGTGCCGCCGGCGGCGAAGATCGCCTCGACGGCGTGGGTGAAGTAGGCCTCGAGCATCTCGGCCACCTCCTGCGGCGAGGCGTTCTCCGACACCGGCGTGAAACCGGCCAGGTCGGCGAACATCACCGTCGCCTCGGCGAGCTTCATCTTGCCCACCGTCGGCTCGGCGGCGCTGGGCGAGAACTGCACGATGCTCTCGATCACCGCCGGCGAGTGGTAACGCTCGAGGCGGCTGCGCACCAGGCGTTCGAACTCGACCGTCTTGGCGTATCGCAGGCGTTCGACCGCGACCGCGGCGTAGTTGGCGAGCGCAGTCAGAAGATCGAGGTCCTTTTCGTTGAAAGTGCCGGCGTGAAACGGCGTGTCGACCTGGAAGACGCCGATGATCTTCTCTCCCGACCATAGCGGCGTGCACATCGCGGCGCGGATCTGGTGGATGCGGATCGAGTCGCCGCCGGCCAGGCGCTGGTCGGCGAGCGCATCGTAGGTCAGCAGAGCCACCCGGTCGCGCATCACCTGCTCGACCATCGTCTGCGACACCGGAACTTCGCTCTGCGGCCGGAACTCGCTGCGCTCCTTGGTGCGCGCCAGCTCGCAAACCGTCTTCCCCGTCGCCTCGTCGAGCAGCAGGATGAAGCCGCGGTCGACGGGCAGGGCCTCGAAGGCGATGTCCATCACCCGCGCCAGCACCTCGTCGACCGAATCGGAACGGATGAGGAGCCGCGCGAGGCGGGTCATGAAGCCGAAGACCTTGCTCGAATAGGCCTCGTCCAGGTCCTTGCGCTTGTTCGAGCGCGTCTCGCCCGAGCTCTTGACGTCGAGACCCCAGGCGGCGCTGAAGTCGGCGAGCGAGCGCACGATGGTCGCCGTTCCGACCGGCACCTGCGGCATCCGGGGGGTCCCCGGCGCCGGCGACAGTTGCGGCAGACCGGCGGTCGTGAGCTTGGCGCTGGCGCCGGAGATCGGCGGCTCGCGGACCTCTTCGACCTGCAGCTCGAAGATGCCGACCTTGAGCCGGTCGCCGGGCTTCAACATGGCGCGCTTGCTGGTGACGCCGTTCAGCTGGATGCCGTTGGTCGACATCAGGTCCTGAACGAACCAGGCGCCGCCCTCCTTGCGGATGACGGCGTGGCGCCGGGAGACCGAGAAATCGGCGAGCACGACCTCGTTCTCTGTGCCGCGGCCGATGCGCAGCTCGTCGGCGGCGAGCGCCAGCACTTCGTCCTTGCCCTGAACTGCCCAGCGCAACCGGAGCACCGTCGGGATCACCTCGCGGATCGATCTTAGCCCAGCGCTTCGCCCGGCGCTTCGGCCCCCGGTTCTCCCATCGCTCGACCCGTCGCGCGGCCGGCCGCTTTGTTATCCTCGCCGGGATGACTCCCAGCGCCGAACTCCCCTCCGAGACCGCTCCCGAGCAGCCCCAGAACCCGCTCTACGAACGCTACGCGTCGCGCGAGATGGCGGCGATCTTCTCGAGCTCGCACCGCTTCGCCACCTGGCGCCGGATCTGGATCCTGCTCGCCGAGAGCGAGGCCGCGCTCGGCCTGCCGATCCGCCCGGAACAGATCGC
Source organism: Thermoanaerobaculia bacterium (assembly GCA_044230215.1). Lineage (GTDB taxonomy): Bacteria > Acidobacteriota > Thermoanaerobaculia > Multivoradales > JAGPDF01 > JAGPDF01. Next base: position 3,559 of record JBGARM010000169.1, read on the forward strand.
CGCGCTCAGGGCGGCGGCGCCGCGGCTCGACCTCGCCCGGGTGGCGGAGCTCGAGCGCCAGACGCGGCACGACGTCGTCGCCCATCTGCGGCACTTCGCCGAGCAGGCCGACGCGGTCGAGAAGGGCGCCGGCGGCATTCTCCACCTCGGCGCGACCAGCGCCTTCATCACCGACAACACCGATCAGCTGCTGATGCGCGAAGCGCTCGAGCTGCTGCGCCGCCGGATCGCCACTGCGGTGGCTGGGCTCGCCGCCTTCGCCCGCGCCCACCGCGCCCTCCCCTGTCTCGCCTACACCCACTTCCAGCCCGCCCAGCTGACGACGGTCGGCAAGCGCGCCTGCCTGTGGGCTCACGACCTCGTCCTCGACCTGGCCGAGATCGAGCATCGGCTGGCGACCGTGCGCTGCCGCGGCGTCAAGGGGACGACCGGCACGCAGGCCTCCTTCCTGACGCTCTTCGCCGGCGACCACGCCAAGGTCCGCGAGCTCGACGCCCGGGTCGCCGCCGGGCTGGGCTTTGCCGGTAGCGTCGCCGTATCCGGTCAGACCTACACCCGCAAGCTCGACAGCCAGCTCCTTGCGACCCTCTCCGGCGTCGCCGAGAGCTGCCACAAGATGGGTACCGACCTGCGCCTGCTCCAGGGAGTGGGCGAGCTCGCCGAGCCGTTCGACGAGCATCAGGTCGGCTCCTCGGCGATGGCCTACAAGCGCAATCCCGTGCGCGCCGAGCGCATGTGCGGCCTGGCGCGACGGATCATGACCGACGCCCTGAACGGCCCGATCAATGCCGCCACCCAGTGGCTCGAGCGCAGCCTCGACGACTCGGCCAACCGGCGGCTCGTCCTGCCCGACGCCTTCCTCGCCTGCGACGCCATCCTCGGCCTTGCCGGCCACATCGCCGCCGGCCTGCGGGTGAACGGCGGCATGGTGGCGGCGCGCGTCGCCCGCGAGCTGCCGTTCATGGCGACCGAGACGCTGCTGATGGAGGCGGTGCTGCGTGGCGGCGACCGGCAGGAGCTGCACGAGCGCATCCGCACCCACTCGTTCGCCGCCCAGGAGGCGGTCGCCCGGGGGCAGGAAAACCCGCTCCTTGCTACAATTGCCGCTGACGCCGACTTCCGGCTGTCGGCCGAAGAGATCGCCCGCTGGGTCGATCCCCAGGCGTTCACCGGCCGGTCGGCCGAGCAAGTCGACGATTTCCTGAACGGCGTCGTGACTCCGGCACTCGCCGGCCTCGATGCTGCTGCAGTCGAAGCGCCCCGCATCTAGAGGGAGGTCGCGGTCGTCTCCGGCCGCCGGCGCTCCCGCGGGGCGCCAAGAGCATGCGATGACGCCCTCCCGCACCATCGCCTCCGCCCCGCTCCTTTTGGGACTCATCGTCCTCGCCGGCTGCGCCAGCTCGGGGCACCGGCCCTCGCACAACGGGCCCTCCAGTCTCGAGCGCGGCGTCGCCTCCTGGTACGGCCCGGGGTTCGACGGCCGCATGACCGCCTCGGGCGAGCGCTACGACATGCACGCCTTGACCGCGGCGCACCGCACCCTGCCGTTCGGCACCGTGCTCGAAGTGCGGAACCTCGACAACGGCCTGACGACCCAGGTGCGGATCAACGATCGCGGGCCGTTCAAGAAGGACCGGATTCTGGATCTCTCGCTCACCGCCGCCCGCGCCATCGGCATGGTCGGACCGGGCACGGCGCGGGTGGAGCTGCGGACGCTGGTGCTGGGCGGCGGCGATCGGCGTTACGTCGTCCAGCTCGGCGCGTTCCAGGAGCGGGCGCTCGCCGACGCCCTGGTCGCGCGCCTGCGGCCGGCCTACCCGGAGGTCGCCCTGCGCTCCGACGAGGTCTGGCACCGCGTGCAGCTCGGAGTCTTCGACGACCCGGACGCCGCCGCGGCCCTGGCGGCGAAGCTCTCGCGCCAGGGCTACTCCGCTCTGGTCGTGGCCGCCGCGGTGCCGAGCACTCCGGTGGCTACGCCCCCGGCTTTCTGACCGAAGGATTCACCGCCGCGGCCGGCACCTCGCCGTCGAGCGCCGCGAGCACCATGTGCGCCGTCTCGATGGCGATGCGCTCCTGCGCCTCTTTGGTCTGCGCCCCGATGTGCGGCGTGGCGACGACCCGGGGATGGGCGGTGAGGGCGTGGCGGTGGGTCGGTTCGTCCTCGTAGACATCGAGGCCGGCACCGGCGATCTTCCCCGCCTCGAGTGCCGCGAGCAGGGCGTCCTCGTCGACCAGGCCGCCGCGGCCGCAGTTGATGAACAGCGCCCCCGGCTTCACCAAGCCGAGCCGGCGCGCGTCGATCAGGTTCTTCGTCGCCTTGCTGAACGGCGTGTGCAGGGTGACGATGTCGCTCTGGGCCATCAGGTCGTCGAGCTCGAGAAGCTCGACGCCGATGCGCTTCGCCTGCCCCGCTTCGAGGAACGGATCGTAGGCGACGACGCGCATCTCGAAGGCGCGGGCGCGGGAGGCGACCCGCTGGCCGATGCGGCCGAGGCCGACGATGCCCAGGGTCTTGCCCTGGAGCTCGACGCCGACGAAGGTCTTGCGATCCCACTCGCCGCGCTTCATCGAGGCGTCGGCGGCCGGCAGGCTCCGCGCCAGGCCGAGGAGCAGCGCGAAGGTGTGCTCGGTCGCCGAGACCAGATTGGCGTTCGGCGCGTTCACCACCAGCACGCCGCGCTCGGTCGCCGCATCGACATCGACGTTGTCCACACCGACGCCGGCGCGGCCGACGACGCGCAGCTTGTGAGCCGCTTCGAGCAGTGCCTTGGTCACCTTGGTGGCGCTGCGCACCACGATGGCGTCGCAGTCGGCGAGGATCCTGCGGTGATCGTGGGGCTTGAGTAGCGTGTTGAGCGGGACGGCGACGGCGCCGAGCGCGAGGGCGCCCCAGAAGCCGGCCGCGAGCGAGAAGCCGTCGTGGAGGAGGAAGGCGACGCGATCTCCGCGGTGGACGCCGGCCTTTTGCAGCGCCGAGGCGACGCGGCGCACGAGGACGTCGAGGTCCGCATAGGTGAGCGTG
>JBGARM010000016.1:0-18578 GCA_044230215.1 Thermoanaerobaculia bacterium
AATCGCCTGGCACTCCTGTGGGTGGATGGCGCAACGGACGGCGCCCGGGCGCTGCGGTTCGCGACCGCTCCCCAGTAGGGTGAGCAGCAACTCCCGCTGTCGCCTTTTCTAGCTGCAGCCCGTTCTTGAGGTCAGCGACCCGGCCTCCTGCCGGGCCCGCGCTTCGAGAGAGGAACTCGCCATGTTTCGCCCAGCGCCGATCGCCTTCCGACGCACCCTGCACGGGCTTGCCGCCGTCGCGCTCCTCGGCGCGGTGGTGAGCTTCGCTGCCTCTCCCGCGGCCGCCCAGGAGGTGATCGAGGGCAAGGCGATCCTCGCTCACCCGGCGGGCAAGGCGATCGTCGAGGCGGGCAAGCTGATCCAGGCCGGCAAGCTCGCCGAGGTCAAGAAGTCGAGCGCCAAGGACGTCCGCGACGAATGGGCAGCGGCGTCGGCGGCGGACCAGCGCGATGCGGTGGAGGAGGCCGCCAAGACCGTACCCGATGCCAAGACGCTCGCGGCCGAGATCGCACGCGCCGGCGTGCTGACCAACTACGGCGATTCGGCGATGCTGCGTACCGAATCGGCGGATGGCAACAGCTCGATCGTCGCCTTCGTCACGCTCGAAAACGGCAAGTGGCTGGTGACCGCCGGACCGAAGACCATCGACACGACGCCGGTGGTGGAGACTGCGCCGGCGATCGAGGGGGCGGCGATCCTCGATCACGAGATCGGCAAGGTAGCGCTCGCCTACGCCAAGGAGATCCAGGCCGGGAAGATCGACGCCGCGCTTTCCTGGATGAGCGGCCCGGCGCGCGCCAAGCGCGCCGCCGAGCCGGCCGAGGAGAGGAAGGAGAGCGACGCCTATCGCAAGTCGACGGTGCCGGGCCCGGCGGCGTTCGCCGAGCAGATCCGCGCTGGCGGCCGGGTCTCGTTCATCGGCGAGAAGGCCTATCTCCAGACGGTGGTCAACGAGACGACGAAGAACCCCGACGGCAGCATCACCGCCAGCTCGAGCTCGATGTCGCTCGGCTTCGAGCTCGACAACGGCAAGTGGCGGGTGGCCGACTAGGCTGTGGTTCCGGCCGCCGGACGGGCGCGCGGCTTGAAGCGCAGCGCCGGCGACTCGATCCAGCGCCAGGACAGGTAGGCGCAGAGGACGATCCCCAGCCAGGCGACGACGAAACCGCGCCGCGGGTAGTCCCGCGCCAGGCCGGTCGAGATGACGAGCTGCTGGATGGGGAAGGCGTAGAGGTAGAGCCCGTAAGAGAGATCGCCGTAGCGGGTCACCCAGCGCGAGGGCGTGGCGCTGACGCGCGCCGTGCCGATGACCAGCAGCGCCACGCAGAGCGGCGCGCACCAGTAGCCCAGCCGCGAGTTGGCGGTGAACATGAGCACCGCCGCCGCCAGCATCGCCGCCGGAATCGGAGCAAAGCGCGGTGGCGGCGCGAGGCGCAGCGCGGCGCCGAGGAAAAAGTAGGTCGCGAAGTGCGCCGCCATGCGCCAACTGGTGTTGTAGAAGACCCAGGCGGCCTCCTTCGGCAGCAGAAAGTCGGTCGTCCAGAGGGCCGCCGCCAGCGGCCAGAGGAGCCAGCCCGCCGGCAGGCGAGCGAGCGAGCGCAGGAGCACGACCAGCACCAGGTAGCAGGCCACCTCCATCGGCAGCGTCCACAGCGAGCCGTTCATGACGTTGGGCACCGGGTTGGTCGCGAACACTCCCGGCAACGCGAAGCGGATGTTGAGGGCGACGTTCCACAGGTACTGATAGGTCTGCGGGTGGGAGAAGTAGGCGCCCAGTTGCAGCGAAGTGCAGATCGGACCCAGAACGAATCCGGCGAAGAGCACGACTCCGGCGAGCCCCGGGAGCAGCCGCAGCGCGCGCCGCTGCAGGTAGCGCGGCACCGAAGGGTCGCGCCGCCAGCTCTCGCTCACCAGGTAGCCGGAGAGCGCGAAAAAGGTCCCGACGGCCACCTCTCCCCAGCTGACGAAACCGAGGAAGTCGGGCTCGCGAAAGCCGGTGAGTGCGCGCTGATGGCCGGCGAAGACCATGAACGCCGCCAGGACCCGCAGCAGGTCGTAGTGCTCCCCGGTCGTTCGGGCCTGCGGTGGGTTCGACGACTCCATGAGGCCTCCATCGGCGGTCGGCGCGAGTCCGTCCCGCGGTGGGCGCCGCGTGGAAGAGCGCCGGCCGCGACGGTATGGGGAAGTGGGCGTGAGGCTAACATCGAAGCCGGGCCGAATCGCGATCTGCCGCGGCCACTGAAACGTCCGCCGCCGGGCTGCGTAGGAGTCCAGTGGAAGGAGTGACGACCATGGCAGAGGCGCGACTGCGACGCTCGCGGGAGCAGAAGATGTTCGGCGGGGTGATCGGTGGCCTGGCGGAGTACTTCGATCGCGATCCGGGGATGATGCGGCTGCTCTACGTGCTGATCTCGGTGGTGTCGGCGGCGTTTCCCGGCATCTTCGTCTATCTCATCCTGTGGGCGGTGATTCCGCTCGCCGAGGCGAAGCAGACCGCCCCGGCGCACTCGTCCGGCGCTTCGGGCGCCAGCGTGGCGACACCGTGAGGGTGCGCTCGGTTTACGCCTCTCTTCTCCTGCGGTCCACTGGCTTTTCGAGGAGCGACGGCTAGAATCGGCCGAATGGGACGAGTACTCGCAAGACAGCCCGAGGGGCGGGAGACCGAAGCGCAGGGGGGACCGCAGCCCGGCGTGAAGATCTGGCGGCCGATCGCCCTGCTCGCCCTCGGCGTGCTGGTGCTCGCCTGCAGCTCGCAGCCGTCGGCGCAGACCTCGGCCCCGGTGGCCCCAGCAGCGGCAACGACTGCGCCGGCTGCGGGCGTTGCCGGCGCCATGCCCGCCGTGACGGTGGCATCGCCGGCGGTCGCGCGCGCCCCGGTTGCGGCGGCACCTCTCGCGGCCGTCCCGCCGGCGGGCGATGCGCGAGACGTCGAAGAGCCCGGCTCGCTCGAGCTCGAGCCGGGGGACGAGGCGGAAGTGGATGCCGCTGCCGACGATGGCGCGGTGGCCGAACCGGCCGTGGCGGACGATCCCGGGACGCTGCTGCACGAGGCGATGGACGCCTACGCCGCCGCCGGTGTCTCCTGGGACCGGGGCGCCGCCGACGAGGCGATTAGAAGGAGAACCTGCGCCGCCTGATCTCGCGCCGCATCGTCGAGATCTACGCCTCGCGCCAGACCTCGCTCGGCGACACCCAGGCGTCGATCCCGCGCGACATGAACCCCGACGTCGAGCGCGAGATCGCGAGCTTCCAGGGGCGCGAGCGCGATTTCTTCCTCGAGGCCTACCGGCGCTCGGGGATCTACCGGCCGATGATCGTCGCCCAGCTCCAGGAGGCCGGTCTCCCGGAGCAGCTCTCGTGGCTGCCGCTGGTCGAGAGCGGCTTCAAGGATCGCGCCCTGTCGACCGCCCGCGCGCTGGGGTTGTGGCAGTTCATCGCCTCGACCGGCTACCGCTACGGGCTCGATCGCTCGAACTGGGTCGACGAGCGCATGGACCCGGAGAAGTCGACCAAGGCGGCGCTCGCCTACCTCACTGCGCTGCACGATCTGTTCGGCGACTGGCTGACGGCGCTCGCGGCCTACAACTGCGGCGAGCACAACGTCCTGCGCCAGATCAACAACGCCAAAGTGAGCTACCTCGACCAGTTCTGGGATCTTTACTCGCGGCTGCCCGGAGAGACCCGCCGCTACGTGCCACGCTTTCTCGCCACCCTGGCGATTCTCGAGAACCCGGCGCGTTACGGCTTCGAGCTGCCCGAGGTCTATCCGCCGGTGCCCTACGAGACGGCGGAGCTGGCGCGGGCGACCCAGCTCGAGACGCTCGACAAGGTGCTCGGACTCGAGGGCGGGACGCTGGCGCGGATGAACCCGGAGTTGCGCCGCAACGCGACGCCCAAGGAGCGCTATCTCCTCAAGCTGCCGCTCGGCGCCGGCCCGACCCTCCTCGCGAGCCTCGAGAGTCTGCCGAAGTGGGATCCGCCGGCGGTAGCGGCTGCGCAGCTCGAAGGGGGCACGCACCGGGTGCGCTCCGGCGACACCCTGTCGGGCATCGCCACGCGCTATCACACCAGCGTCTCGGCGATCATGGCGGCCAACAATCTGCGCAGCGACCGCCTGTCGCTCGGCCAACGCCTGCGGATCCCGGGGCGTAGCGGGAGCTCGCGGCCCGCGGCCGCCGCCGGTGGAAGCGGAGGCGGAGGGACGGCGGTGGCCGCGGCCCCGCCGATCCCGGCCGGCGCCGAAGTGCGCCACCAGGTCCGCTCCGGCGACAGCCTCTGGCAGTTGGCGTCGCGCTACGGCACGACGGTCGAGCAGATCCGCGCCGACAACGGCCTGCGGGGGAACGCCCTGCTCCCGGGACAGGTCCTGCTGATCCGCGGGAACGCCGTCGGGCCAGCCGGCGGGACCTGAGCCCGATCCTCTCCCTGGGCCAATCTTGACAGCGTGCCGATCGCTGATAGCCTTCGGCAAATTTTCTGATTGGAGGGGGAGATGTCCAAGTTCGGCCGGCTCGTGCTCGTCGTCCTCTGTTCGTCTGCAGTTTCTGCAGGCGCCGCGGAATTCAGCAAGTTCCAGCACGTCAAGGGCGGACCCCCAGGACCGCCACGCGGTGTGTCTGTTCGCGGCGGCTGCGGCACTTCGGAGCTGACGCAGTCGACGACCCAGACCATCACTGCGCTCAATTCCGTGTCGTGCAACGCCGGCGGCCTGCATACCGACAACAGCTACTGGCGCGCCTTCAGCATCGCCGGATTCCCCGGCGGGTTCGACGTCTGCGAGGTCGAGATCGGAATCGAGACGGCTACCGGCGCGGGCGGATCTCAGCCGGTGACGGTCAATGTCTACTCGAGCACCGGCGCCGCGTTTCCCAATGGCACCCTGGTGCTTCAGGGGACCACGAACCTCAACGTTGCCGATCAATCGGCGACGGTTCTCGACGCGCCGGTCACGGCTTCGATTCCGGCGGGGGCCCAGATGGTGGTCGAGATCTTCACGCCCGACGGCCAGACGGTGGGGAATTCCTTCTTCATCGGTTCGAATGCCGACGGCGAGAGCGGGCCGAGCTATCTTTCCGCCGCCGACTGCGGAGTGACGACCCCGACCCCGACCGGCACGCTGGGCTTTGCGAACATGCAGATCGTCATGAACGTGCGCGGCTCCAACGCCGGTCCGCCGGCGCCGGTGCTCATCCCCGGGGCCACCTCGCTGGTCGCCGAAGGCTGCAGCCCCGGAAACGGCGCCATCGATCCGGACGAGCAGGTGACGGTCAGCCTGTGCCTCGACAACATCGGCGCCCTCGACACGGCGAACCTGGTGGGGACTCTCCAGGCCTCCGGCGGGGTCACCTTCCCCGGCGTGGCGCAGAATTACGGCGTCGTATTGGCCGGTGGCGCAACCGTCTGTCGCGATTTCAGCTTCATCGCCTCGGGCACCTGCGGCGGCACGGTGACGGCGACGCTGGACCTCCAGGACGGCGCCTCCAACCTGGGCACGGCCTCCTTCGACTTCACGCTCGGCGCCCTCGGCGCCCCGACTACGGCGGTCTACAGCACCGGCAATATCGCCGTGGCCATTCCCGACGTCGCCTCGGTCGACATTCCGATCAACGTCGCCGACGTCGGCGAGGTGAGCGACGTCAACGTCAGGGTGCGCCTCGACCATACCTTCGACGGCGACCTGCAACTCGAGCTCATCTCGCCCGATGGCACGGTGGTGATGCTGTCCGACGGCAACGGTGGCAGCGGCGACAACTACGGCACGGGCGCCAACAACTGCTCCGGCACCCACACGATCTTCGACGACTCGGCGGCGACGGTCATCACCGGCGGCACGCCTCCCTTCGCCGGTACTTTCCGACCGGAAACGCCGCTCAGCGCCATGGTCGGCGACAACGTCACCGGCGGCTGGATCCTGCGAATCACCGACACGGCCGCCCTGGACACCGGCACGGTCGGCTGCGTGCAGATCGAGATCACCCGCCAACAGCGCGTCTGCTGTCTCGGATGCGCGCTCAACCTGACCTGTCCGGCGGATATGGCCGTTCAGGCGCCGGCGGGCGACCCCGGTGCGGTCGTCAGCTTCGACCCGACGGTCGGCGGCAGCTGCACCAGCGTTACGGCGAGCTGCGTTCCTCCTTCGGGCTCGCTCTTCCCGATCGGCAGCAACCCGGTGAGCTGCACGGCGACCGATGCCCAGACCGGGACGACCGCGAACTGCACCTTCAACATCGACGTCTCGTCCGGCACGTCGATCGTCGAGGTGCCGACCCTGTCGCAGTGGGGGCTGGGTGCCCTGGCCCTGCTCCTGGCGGGAGCGGCGTTCACGCTCCTGCGCAGGAACGCCTGACACTGCGCTTCAGGCGGTGCTTCGGCCCTCCCGCCGACCCGGCGCGGAGGGCCGTTTTCTTTTCATAGCCGGCGCGCGGTGCAGCGCGGCACGGGAGGGCTGCGATAGACTCAGGCCGCCGTGCAGGCCCCCCTCATCTTCGAGGATTCACCCATTCCTTCCACTCCCCTGCGGGCCGCGGTCCTGGGCTCGGGGAGCGGAGGAAACGCCGTCGTGGTCGAATCCGGCGATTTCCGCGTCCTCATCGACGCCGGCTTCTCGTGCAAGGAGCTCGAGCGGCGGATGCGGCTGGCGGGCATCGAGCCGTCGACGATCCGTGCCGTCCTGCTCACCCATGAGCACGAGGACCACATCAAGGGGGTCGACCGCTTCGCGCGCAAGCACCGTCTCCCCGTCTACCTCACCGCGGGGACGATGCTCGGCACCGTCCTCGGCGAGGAGGTCGTGCCGCGCACGCAGCGGATCGAATCGGGCCGGCCTTTCGAGGTCGGCCCTTTTGCCGTCGAGGCGTTCTCGATTCCGCACGATGCGCGCGAGCCGGTTGGCTTCGTTCTCCAGGATTCGGCGGGCCGGCGCCTCGGCCTCGCCGGCGATATCGGCTGTCGCACCCAGCTCGCCTGGGGGAGGCTTGCCGACCTCGATTGCCTGCTCATCGAGACCAACCATGACCTCGAGATGCTGCGCAGTGGCCCCTACCCGTGGGCGCTCAAGCAGCGCGTCGCCGGGCGCCACGGCCACCTGTCGAACCGCGAGGCCGCCGACGGCCTGCCGGAGCTCCTCGCCGCGCGTCTGCGCTACGTCGTGCTCTACCATCTCTCGCGCACCAACAACTTGCCGGCGCTCGCCGCGGCGGAGGTCGCCGAGACCCTCGCCCGCGAAGGCTCGGCGGCCGAGATCGTGATCAGCAGTCAGTTCGAACCTTCGTCGTGGCTCGAGGTCGGGACCTGATGTATTTCGGGTTCTCGCGCTGTCGCGCCGCGCAGCAGAAAGGCTGGTGAAGAGTGCGAGCCAAAGTGACGGTCTATCCGCGGCGCGAGATTCTCGATCCGCAGGGCAAGGCGATCCGCACCGCGCTCCAGCGGGTCGGCTTCGCGGAGGTTTCCGAAGTGCGCGCCGGCAAGAGCTTTGAGATCGATCTCGGCCCGATCGAGCCGCAGGCGGCCGCCGAGCGCGTCGCGGCGATGTGCGAGCAGCTGCTTGCCAACACCGTCGTCGAGGAGTACGCGATCGAAGTGCTAGAGGACCGGGCATGAGGTGCGGCGTCGTCCTCTTCCCCGGATCGAACTGCGACCACGACGTCTACCACGTGCTGAAGCACGTGCTCGAGCAGGATGTGGTCTATCTCTGGCATGAAGAGACGACGCTCAAGAGCTGCGACTTCATCGTCCTGCCGGGAGGCTGGTCCTACGGCGACTACCTGCGCGGCGGCGCGATGGCGGCGCTCTCGCCGGTCATGCAGTCGGTGCGCGAGCACGCGGCCAAGGGCGGCCCGGTGCTCGGCATCTGCAACGGTTTTCAGGTGCTCACCGAAGCGCGCCTTCTGCCCGGAGCTCTGCGGCGCAACCGCGGCCTCAAGTTCGAGTGCCGGGACACCTACCTCCGGGTCGAGAGGAACGACCTCGACTTCACCAGCTGCTACCGTCAGGGGCAGGTGCTGCGTCTGCCGATCGCCCACGGCGAGGGCAACTACGAGCACTTCCCCGAGGAGCTCGATCGGCTCGAGGCGAACCGCCAGGTGGTCTTCCGCTACGTCTCGCCGGAGGGTAAAGACGACGACCGCTGGAACGCCAACGGCTCGGCGCGGGCGATCGCCGGCATCGTCAACGAGGCCGGGAACGTCCTCGGCCTGATGCCGCATCCCGAGCGCTGCGCCGAAGAGGTGCTCGGCAACATGGACGGCCTCGGCCTCTTCCAGGGCATCGTGCAACCGGCAGCCCGGCTGGTGGGAGCCGCGCGATGACGGCAGAGTTGAAGGACGCGCAGCGCCCCGAGCCGGTGGTCGACGCGGCGCTCGCCCGCGAGCACGGCCTGACCGCCGAGGAGTTCGAGCGCCTGCACGGCATCCTCGGCCGCGCTCCGACGTTGACCGAGCTCGGCATCACCTCGGCGCTCTGGTCGGAGCACTGCTCCTACAAGTCGTCGAAGGTCTACCTGCGCGAGTTCCCGACTACGGGCCCGCGGGTGCTGCAGGGCCCCGGCGAGAACGCCGGGGTGGTCGACATCGGCCACGGCTGGGTGGCGGTGTTCAAGATGGAGAGCCACAACCACCCGAGCTTCATCGAGCCGTTCCAGGGGGCTGCGACCGGCGTCGGTGGGATCCTGCGCGACATCTTCACCATGGGCGCGCGGCCGATCGCCTGCATGGATTCGCTGTCGTTCGGCGACATCGACGCGCCGCGCATGCGCTCGCTCGTCGACGGCGTGGTGCGCGGCATCGGCACCTACGGCAACTGCATGGGGATCCCCACCGTCGGCGGCGAGACGCGCTTCCACGCCGGCTACAACCAGAACATCCTGGTCAACGCCTTCGCCTTGGGCGTCGCCCGCCGCGAGCGCATCTTCAAGGCCAAGGCCTCCGGGCCGGGCAATCCGATTCTCTATGCCGGCAGCCGCACCGGCCGCGACGGCATCCACGGCGCTTCGATGGCCTCGGAGGCGTTCGACTCCGAGAGCGCCAAGAAGAAGCCGACGGTGCAGGTCGGCGACCCGTTCGTCGAGAAGATCCTGCTCGAGGCCTGTCTCGAGGCGATGCGCTCGACGGCGATCGTCGCCATCCAGGACATGGGCGCCGCCGGCCTCACCAGCTCGATCTTCGAGATGGCCTCGCGCGGCCAGGTCGGCTTCGTCCTCGACCTCGACAAGGTGCCCCTGCGCGAGCCCGGCCTTTCGGCCTACGAGATGATGCTCTCGGAGTCGCAGGAGCGCATGGTCCTGGTGGTGAAGCGCGGCCGCGAGGAGGAGATCGCCAAGGTCTACCGCAAGTGGGGTCTCGAGGTGGCTACGGTGGGCGAGTTGCGCGCCGGCTCACGCGCCGAGATCCGCCACAAGGGCAAGGTTGCCGCCGAGATGCCGATCGCGCCGCTCACCGACGACGCGCCGGTCTACGAGCGCCCGGTGGCCGTGCCGGCCGACCTCGCGCGCCGCCAGCAGGCGCCGGAGGTTCCGCCGGTCACGAACCCGACGGCGACGCTCGAAGCGCTGCTGGCGACGCCGGAGCTCGCCAGCAAGGAATGGATCTGGCGCCAATACGACCACACCGTGCGCACCAACACGGTGATCGGACCGGGCGGCGACGCCGCGGTGCTGCGGCTCAAGGGGACGCCCTCCGGGCTCGCCATGACCTCCGACGTGAATCCGGTCTACTGCGGGCTCGACCCGCGGCGCGGCGGGATGCAGGCGGTGGCGGAAGCGGTGCGGAACCTCGCCTGCGTAGGCGCCGAGCCGGTCGGGGTGACCGATTGCCTCAACTTCGGCAACCCGGAGAACCCGGAGATCCTCTGGCAGTTCCGCGAGGCCGTGCGCGGCATCTCCGAGGCCTGCCGCGCCTTCCAGGTGCCGGTCATCTCGGGCAACGTCTCGCTCTACAACGAGACCGAGGGGAGCTCGATCCCGCCGACGCCGACCGTGGCGATGGTCGGGGTGATCGACAATCTGGGCGAGATGCCGGTGGCGCACTTCCGCAAGGCCGGCGACCGCATCGTGCTGCTCGGCAAGGACCGTGGCGAGTTCGGCGGCTCGGTCTACCTGCGACTCCTGCACGGCATCGAGCAGGGGCTGCCGCCGGCGGTCGACCTCGACGCCGAGGCGCGCCTGGCGCGACTGCTGCGGCAGGCGATCGCCGCGAGCGCCGTGCACACCGCGCACGACCTCTCCGAGGGCGGCCTGGCGCTGGCCCTGGCCGAGGCGTGCATCGGGGGCATCGCCGGCGGCGAGGCGGGGCTCGGCGCCCGGCTGACGGTCGGCCTCTCGCCGCTCGACCTGTTCTCGGAGACCCAGGGGCGAGCGCTGGTCGCCGTCGCGCCGGCGCGGCTCGAGCGCCTGCTGCGGCTGGCGGAAGAGAACGGCGTGCCGGCGCAGGAGGTCGGCGAAGTGGGCGGAGAAACTCTGGTCATCGCCGCCGACGGCGCGACGCTCAGCTCCCCGGTGGCTCGCCTGCACGAAATCTGGTCGACGGCGCTGCCGGCGGCACTCGGCTTCTAGCAACGGCAACGGACGGGGACTCGGGAGCGAATCGACCATGTGCGGCATCTTCGGCATCGACAACGCGGACGACGCGGCGAATCTCGCCTACCTGGGCCTCTATGCGCTGCAGCATCGCGGCCAGGAGAGCTCCGGCATCTGCGCCTGGGACGGCGAACGGCTGCACGTCGAGCGCGGCATGGGGCACGTGGCGGAGATCTTCCCGGACAAGGTCCTGGCGCGGCTCCCGGGGCGGCGCGCGATGGGGCACACCCGTTACTCGACCGCCGGCTCGTCGGTGGTCGCCAACGCCCAGCCGATCGTGGTCAAGACGTCGATGGGGCCGGTCGGCATCGTCCACAACGGCAATCTCACCAACGCCGCGGCGATCCGCGATCAGCTCGAATCCGCCGGCTCGATCTTCCAGACCACCAGCGACACCGAGGTGATCCTCCACCTCATGGCGCGCAACCCGCGCGCCGACGTCGTCGAGTCGCTGATGGTGGCGCTGGCCGAAGTCGAGGGGGCCTATTCGCTGCTCGTCATCACCGACAGCTGCCTGATCGCGGCGCGCGATCCGCACGGCTTCCGGCCGCTGGCGATCGCCGAGTTGAACGGCTTCCTCTGCTTCGCCTCGGAGTCGTGCGCCTTCGACCTGCTGGGGGCGAGGAAGCTCCGTGAACTCGAGCCGGGCGAGGTCGCCGTGGCTCGCGACGGCAAGCTCGAGTCGTTCCGGCTGCCGCACAAGGCGCAACCGTCGCGCTGCCTCTTCGAGCACGTCTACTTCGCCAGGCCCGACAGCGTAGTCTTCGGCGACTCGGTGGCCGAGATCCGCCGCCGCCTTGGCGGGCAGCTGGCGCGCGAGGCGCCGGCGGTCGCCGACATCGTCGTGCCGGTGCCGGACAGCGGTCTCTATGCGGCCCTCGGCTACAGCCGGGAGTCCGGCCTGCCGTTCGAGCTCGGGATGACGAGGAACCACTACGTCGGCCGCACCTTCATCGAGCCCAAACAGTCGATTCGCAACTTCGGCGTCAAGGTGAAGCTGAATCCGGTGCGCGGCATCATCGCCGGTCAGCGGGTGGTGCTGATCGACGACTCGATCGTCCGCGGCACGACGTCGCGGAAGATCGTCCGCATGATGCGCGAGGCCGGCGCCGCCGAGGTCCACCTGCGCATCTCGTCGCCGCCGACGCGCTGGCCCTGCTACTACGGCATCGACACCCCGCGCCGCAGCGAGCTCATCGCGGCGCAGCAGTCGATCGAGGAAATCCGCGCCTTCGTCGAAGCCGACTCGATCGGCTATCTCTCCCTCGAAGGCCTGGTCGGTTGCATGGGCGGCGCCAAGGCGAGCTACTGCACCGCCTGCTGGAGCGGCGACTACCGCGTGCCCATCTCCGCCCACGACCGCCGCCAGAGCGAGCTCTTCCCCATCCGCGCGGAAGAGGAGTCGTAGCGGCGAGCTCAGGCCGCTGTGCGGACCGCCACCGGCGGCGCCGCGGCGAGCCGGGCGGTCAACGGGGCGGCGGACCACTTGCGCTCGACGAGGGCGATCTCGCCGGACCACAGGGCGACGCGCATGCCGGCGCGCGCGATCATGACCCCTTGCTGGGCGAGGAAAATGGCGAGCAGGACGGCGCCGCCGCTCGGCGGCAGGAGTCCGCGGAAACCCAGGTAGAGCGCCGCGATCGCGGCGAAGCAGAGCGCGAGCGGAATCCAGACCGCGAGCACCTGCCACGGCCGCCGCAGAACCGCGCGGAGCGTGGCGCGGAAGACGCGGACGCCCTTGCGGACGTCGTCGCGCGCCACGCGGATGCGGGCGAGGTCGAGGGCGAGCTGGACCAGCAGGATGGCGAACAGGGCGACCAGGAACCCGGCGAGGCCGAGCCAGTACTTCGCCCCCTCGGCGCTGTCGTCGAGGCTCGCGCGCACGCCGAAGATCGGTCCGGCGAGGAGGCCAGCCAGGAGGAGCGCCGCTCCCGTCGCCGCGAGGCCCATGCGCAGGAAGCGGCCGAAGAAGCGGCCGGCGCCGCGGCCGAAACGATGTGCCATGCGCGCCGGGTCGCCCGACAGCAGGCTCTCGAGCGCGCCGCCGGCGGAAAGGACATTCCACAGCAGCGTCAGGACGACGACCAGGGTGAGGAGTTGGCCGAAGCCCTCGAACCAGGCGCGCCCGGCACGCATCACGTCACCGAACAGCGGCAGGGAAAACCGGCGCAGGAACTCGTCGCCGGCGGGCGCGTTGGCGAGCGTCCTGTCGAGCAGGCGCAGCGCCGGGTAAAAGGCGACCGCCGCGATCGCCAGATGGGCTCCCCACAGGAGCAGGACGAGGCGCGGGTTGCGGACGGCGCGGCGGAGCGCGGTAGCGGTTGCCGTGAAGAGGTTCATGCGGCTCACATTCCCAGCAGGGCCATGCCCTGCTGCAGCCAGAAGAGGAAGCCGGTGGCGAGCTTGCGCGCCGCCGCCGGCTCGGGTTCGAGGCGGCGCTCGTTGTTCAGGCGGTCGGCATCGAGAACGAGCTTGCCGTCGGGGTCGAGGCGCACTTCGAGGAGCTTCTCCGGGCGCTCGAACTCCCACTTCGCCCAGCGTTGGCCGTCGTCCCACAGGCGCCGTTCGGGCTCCTTGCCATCGAAGAGGAGCTCGACCTCGACCGGCAGGATCACCTCGCCGCGTTGGCGCAGCTCGACGACACTGCGGAAGCCCCGGGTCTCGTTCTCGTCCGCTGCGCGCTCGAGCTCGACGGCCTTCTCCTCGTCGATGTCGATCTCCTTGCCGTTTTCGACGATCCGACCGCGGGCGTGCTGCGCCGGCTCGCTGGTCAGGTCGAGGATCGCCGGATCGAGCACGCCCGGACTCTCGACCGTCTGGGCGAAGAAGCTGTCGAGCTCGCGCCCCGAGATCTCCTCGGCCACGGCGTAGAAGTCGGCGCCGCGCGGATGGCCGAAGCGGAAGCGCTCGTGGTAGGTCCGCATCACCCGGGCCATGGTCTCGGTGCCGAGCAGCCCTTCGAGCGTCTCGAGCATCAGGGCCGGGCGGGCGTAGGCGTTGAAACCGTACTGATTGCGCGAGAACTTCCAGGCGAGGGTGGCGATCTGGTCGTAGCGGCGCTCGGAGCTGTTCTGCAGCCGATCGGCTTCGACGGCGCCCAGCCCGAGGCCAAGGAAGTCGACGAACGAGGCGTCGCGACCGTAGCCCAGCTCCATCACCTTGGCGGTCGAGTAGGTGTTGAAACCCTCGTCGAGCCAGGCCTCCTCGAATTCGTTGTTGCCCACCAGGCCGTACCAGAACTGGTGGCCGAACTCGTGCACGGTGACGATCTCGGCTTCGCGGAAGCCCTTGCCCGGCCAGAAGTTGAAAGCGTAGCTGGTGCCGCAGTAGATCAGCGTCGGGTACTCGACGCCGTTGGCGCCGCCGGCGCCCGGGGCGGGGTCGACCAGGGTCAGGGTCGGATAGGGGTAGCTGCCGTACCAGAGACCGAACCACTTGAGGGCGAGCTTCGCCGAGGCCAGGTATCGCGCACCCTGCGGCTCATGTCCGGGCTGCAGCAGGAGCCGGATGTCGACGTCCCGGAGCTGGACCTCGTCCTCGGTGCGGTCGAGGAGCTTCGCCGTGGCTGCATACTCGGCCGGCGACACGTCCTTGTCGCCCGAGAAGTGGTCGCGGATCTCGAGAAAGCGCGGGTCGGCCGTCCAGGCGAAATCGTGCACGTCGGCCTGTTCGTGAACGTAGGTGACGGTGCCGTCCGGATTCTCGCGGCGCGCGACCTCGGGCCCGGTGGCGCCGATGACGAAACGCTTCGGCACCGTGATCTCGACCTTGTAGCGGCCGTAGTCGGCGTAGAACTCGGTATTGGCGTGGTACTGGTGGCAGTTCCAGCCGCTCTTCTCGCGCCCGCGCAGTCCCGCCGGCTCCCAGACGCCGAGCTTCGGGAACCACTGGGTGACGGCGAAGAAGTCGTCCTTGTAGCCGGCGCGGGCGAAGACCTTCGGCAGCTTGGCGTGGAACTCGAGATCGATCGCGATCTCGCCGCCCGGCGGCACCGGAGTGGGCAGCATCACCCGCGCCACGGTGCGGTCGTCGGCGTTGTCGTCGTCGGGGTGCTCGAAGGTGAGCGACGGCAGGAGATCCTCGCCGGTCGCGAGGTGGAGCGCGGTGATCTCGCTCCAGCCCCAGCCGTCGATCTCGGCCTTGTCGCGGCGGAGCTGGCCGCCCGACTCGACGAAGAAGGTGCTGCGGTTGTTGCGGAAGGCGTTCCAGTAGAGGTGGAGCCAGAGGTCGGAGACGGCGTCCTGCGGCGCCGTCGAAGGGTTCCGCCAGACGATGCGCTCGCGGCCGGTGAGCTCCTTCTTCTCGGCATCGAGGGCGACCGCGATGTCGTAGGAGACGATCGAGTCGGCGGAGGCCGGGAGCTTCGCCGACAGGGCAGCGGGAAGGGCCAGGAGCAGCGCGACGATGGCTGCGAAGGCGCGATGGAGTTGAGCGGACATGGAGGAAGAGAGTCTCCGGTGAGCGTCGGGATCTGTCAAGGCTGCAGAGCGTCGTTACGGCACTAAGATACCGCCTTCCAGATCGGAGAGTTCATGGCCCTGTCGCTCCGCCGTCCGTCCCTCGCGGTCCTTCTCGTCTCGGCAGCTTGCAGTTTCCCGGCAGCCGTCGCCGCCGCTGCCCCGGCGGTGAGCGAAGCCGACTACGCCGACCTGCGTTGGCGCCTGCTGGGGCCGTTTCGCGGCGGATGGGCGACCGCGGTGGCTGGTATCCCGGGCGATCCCGCGACCTTCTACTTCGGTGGCGCCGACGGCGGCGTCTGGAAGACGACCAACGCCGGCGTGACCTGGCGACCGGTCTTCGAGCGCGACCGGGCGTCGTCGATCGGCGCGCTGGCGATCGCGCCCAGCGATCCGAAGGTCCTCTGGATCGGCACCGGTCAGGTCCATCAGCGTTGGGACGTGGTCTCCGGCGAGGGCCTTTTCCGCTCGACCGACGGTGGCGCCACCTGGCAGCCGGCGGGGCTCGCTGACAGCCGGCACATCGGCAAGATCTGGGTCGATCCGAGGAACGCCGACGTCGCCGTAGTCGCGGCGCTCGGGCATCTGTTCGGACCCGGCGGCGAGCGCGGCCTCTTTCGCACCGAGGACGGTGGCAAGAGCTGGGTTCAGGTGCTCTATCGCGACGCCGACACCGGCGCGGTCGAGATTGCCGGCGACCCGACGCATCCCGAGCGCCTCTACGCGGCGCTCTGGCAGGTGCGTCGTCACCCCTGGATGGACTACTTTCAGCCGACGCAGGGGCCCGGCAGCGGCGTCTACAGCTCGGCGGACGGTGGACGCACCTGGAGCGCCGCCGGGCGCAGCGGCTGGCCCGAAGGGGACCTCGGAAGAATCGCGCTCGCGGTCGTCCCCGGCAGCGGTGGCCGCGGAGTCTGGGCGGCGGTCTCCGGCAAGGGGCTCTTCGGCTCGAGCGACGGTGGGGCGACCTGGTCGCTGCTCAATCCCAACGGCGGACTCGCCGGCAGCTACATCGCCAACCTCACGCCGGATCCGCGCGATCCCGCGACGCTCTGGGCGATGGGCCGCGGCATCCTGAAGTCGGCCGACGGCGGCAAGAGCTTCGTCGTCGCCAAAGGGGCGCCGGGAGGCGACGACTACCACATCCTCTGGATCGATCCGAGCGACAGCCGACACATGATCACCGGCGCCGACCAGGGGGCCGTCGTGACCCTGGACGGCGGCGCTTCGTGGAGCAGCTGGTACAACCAGCCGACCGGACAGTTCTATCGTCTGGCGGCCGACAAGCGCTTCCCCTATTGGGTCTACAGCGGGCAGCAGGACAGCGGCACGGTCGCGATCGCCAGCCGCAGCGACTACGGCCAGCTGACCTTCCGCGACTGGCATCCGGTCGGGGGCGACGAGCGCGACGGCGACGTCCCCGATCCGGCGAACCCCGACATCGTCTACGGCGCCGGCCTCGGCGGGCGACTGTCGAAGTGGAACGCCCGCACCGGCGAGGCGCAGAACGTCTCGCCCTGGCCGATTCCTTCCTACGGCGCGCGCCCCGGTAGCACCCGCTACCGCTACAGCTGGATCACGCCGCTCGCGATCTCGCCGCTTCCGCCGCACGCGATCTACCAGGGGGCGCAGGTCCTCTTCCGCTCGCGCGATGGCGGCGCTTCGTGGAGCACGGTGAGTCCCGATCTCACCGGCGCCGTGCCCGGAGCCCCTGGCTGCGACGGCGACGTGCCGGTCGATCGCGCCAGCCGCTGCGGCTTCGGCGTCATCTTCGCGATCGCGCCGTCGCCGGCGGTCGAGGCCCAAGTCTGGATCGGCACCGACAACGGCCGCGTGCAGCTCACCCGAGACGACGGAGCGACCTGGCAGGACGTCACCCCGCCCGGTCTCGGCGACTGGAGCAAGGTGAACACGGTCGACGCCTCGGCGAGCGACCCGGCGACGGCCTACGTCGCCGCCGATCGCCACCGCCTGGACGAGCTGCGGCCGGTGGCTTTCCGCACCCACGATTTCGGCGCCACCTGGACCGATATCGCCCGCGGCCTGCCGCAGGACGAGTGGCTCGGCGCCTTGCGGCAGGATCCGCAGCGCGCGGGGCTGCTCTACGCCGGCACGAATCGCGGCGTCTACGTTTCGTTCGACGACGGCGCGAGCTGGCAGAGCCTGCAGCGGAACCTCCCGACCACCGGCATCAACGATCTGCTGATCGCCGGCGAGGGCGGCGGCGATCTGATCGCGGCGACCCAGGGACGGGCGATCTGGGCGCTCGACGGCCTCGAACCCCTGCGGCATCTCGCCTCGGTCGATCGCACGCAGGCGGTGCTGCTGCCGCCCCCGCCGGCGGTTCGCCTGCGCTTCAACCAGAACAAGGACACCCCGCTGCCGCCGGAGGAGCCGCGCGGCGAGAACCCGCCGGTCGGCGCGGTGCTCGACTATCTCCTGCCGCATTCGGCCACCGGGCCCGTGGCGCTCGAGATTCGCGACGAGCAGGGCGGGCTGGTGCGGCGCTTTGCCAGCGACGAGCGCCCGGTGCGGCCGCGCGACGGGGTCTACTTCACCGGCCACTGGCTCGCCGAGGCGGACTTGCCGGGGACGGCGGCGGGTCACCACCGCTTCGTCTGGGATCTGCGCCGCGAGCGGCCGGCGGCTCTCGACTACGACTATGCGATCGCCGCGATTCCCGGTCGGGAGACCCCGCCGGCTCCCGAGGGGGCGCTCGTGCCGCCGGGAAGGTACGAGGTCCGGCTCATCGTCGAGGGGGAGATCCTGCGCCAGCCGGTCACCGTGGTTGCGGATCCGCGGCTCGCCTGGACTCCGGCCGACTACGCTTCTCTGGCCGGATTCCAGGGCGAAGTGGACGGACTGCTGGCCGACTCGGCGAGGCTCGCCGTGGCGATCGGCGGCGTCGAGAGCCGCCTCGCGGCGCAACCGAACGGTCGTGACGGCCGCCCCTCGCGGACGGTCGAAGAGGCACGCCGGCGACTCGCGGCGCTGCGCGCGGGCGATGATCCGGCGGCGGTGAACGGCAGGCTCTCCGGTCTCGCCGCCGATCTCGAGAGCTCCGACTCGGCGCCGACGGCGGCGCAACGCGAGGTGCTGGCCGAGGCGCGCGGGCAGCTCGAACGCTTCGCGGAGCGCTGGCGCGAGTTCGAGAGGCGCGACCTGTCGCGCCTCGAGCGCCGCCTCGCGCCGCAGAAGTAGCCGGACGGCTTGACTTCGGCGGCCGGCTCTGCTGCGATGAAGGGGCAGCTCCCTCAAGGACGGTCGCCATGAGAGTCGCCTTCCTGAAGGCCCCCGTCGGCGGGATCCTCGGGCTCGAGATGCTCACTTTCGTCGAGCCGCTGGGCTTGATCTGCGTCGCCGGCGGCCTCGAAGAGGCCGGGCATACCTGCTCCATTCACGACCTGCGCATCGACGGCGAGGAGCGCGGCTTCGCCGACTGCCGGCGTTTCGATCCCCAGATCGTCGGTCTGCAATGCAACTTCACCACCGAACGCCGCCGCGCGCTCAGCCTCGCCCGGCGGGTTCGCCGTGAGTTCCCGCGCGCCTTC
>JBGARM010000170.1:0-6573 GCA_044230215.1 Thermoanaerobaculia bacterium
GCCTAGCTCGAAGTCGAGCGCCGCGACGCGGGCCTCCTGGGCGGCGAGAATCTCGGCGCGGGCGATCGCCCCGGCGTAGGCGGTGGCGACCCGCGCGGCGATCGCCTGCTCGGCGGCCGAAAGGACGGCGCTCGCCGTCGCCTCCTGCGCCTGCGCCTGGCGCGTGCGCTCGCGGCTGGCGCCGGAGTCGAGCAGGGTGTAGGCGACGTTGAGCGAGCCCTGCACGATGGTCTCGGAGATGGGCGGGATGTCGGCCGGGCGGAAGGAGTGGATCGGACTGGTGAGCATCGGGTCGTCGTAGCCCAGGGCCTGGGCGTTGAGCTTGAGCATCGGTCCGCGGCTGGCGGCGATCTCGCCGGTCGCTGCGGTCGCTTCGGCCAACCGCGACCGCGCCGCGGTCACTGCCGGGTAGCGGCCGAGTGCGCGCTCGACGGCGGCGGAAAGGGTGAGCGGCCGGGGGAGCGCAAGAGGAGCGGGTGGCTCCTGGGCATCGACGCTGCTGGCGAGGAGCGTGAGCAGGCAGGCCAGGGGGGTCCAGACAGCGGAAGTTCGGACGGTCATGGACGGACCTCGGATCGGGGCACGGTGTCGGCGGAGGCGGTCAGGGAACGAACGTAGTGAACGAGGAGCCGGTCGGTTTCGGCGTCGGAAAGCGACAGGTCGGGGAAGGCGCGCAACTGAATGCCGATGGCGGCGGGCAGACCGAGGAAGAGGATCGCCTGGCGTTCGGGCGCGACTCCGGCGTCGAGCGCGAGCTCGGCGAGGACGCCGCCGAGCAGAGCGAGATAGCGCCGCATCACGCCGCCGACCGCACCGATGAGCTCCGGGTCGTTCGAGGAGAGCCCCTCGGCGAGGATCAGAATCGGCAGGCCGCGCGTCGCGCGCAGAAGGGCGACGTGCTGGCGCACCATGGCGAGCAGGCGTTCGGCCGGTGCGACTTCGCGGTTGCCGGCGATCTCCGCCATGGTGGGCAGAAGGCGGCCGCTCAGGCGTTCGATCATCGCCGCGAGGAGCGCCGACTTGCCACGATAGTGGCGATAGAGCGCCGGCTCGGTGAAGCCGACCCGCTCCGCCAGGCGCTTCATGGTGAGCTGGGCGAGCCCGGACTCGGCGACCAGCTCGGCGGCGCGGTCGAGGATCTCGGCCTGGCGCGGCGTGGGGGACTCCGGCGAGGTGTTGGATGAAAGTGAGTGAGTATTCACTAACCGGGAATCTAGAACGCGGAAGGGGCGCTGTCAAGCCGGTCCGGTGTCAGACTCCGCAGAATGCAAAGAGCGCTGTTGGCACTCGAACGGCTGCGAGAAGGCAACCGGCGCTTTGTCGCCGACGCGCGTGGACACGGCGCGGCGACCGGTTCGGCCCGGCGGCACGAGCTCGCCGCCGGCCAGGAGCCGTTCGCGATTCTGCTCGGCTGCTCCGATTCGCGCGTGCCGGCGGAGATCGTCTTCGACCAGGGGCTGGGCGATCTGTTCGTCATCCGCGTCGCCGGCAACATCGTCGCCTCGTCCCAGGTCGGCAGTGTCGAGTTCGCCGCCGCGCGCTACGCCACCCGGCTGGTCGTCGTCCTCGGCCACTCGCAGTGCGGCGCCGTGCTCGCCACGGTCGAGGAGCTGCAGCGGCCGACCGCCAACCAGTCGCGCGGCCTGCGTTCGATCGTCGATCGCGTGCGCCCGTCGGTCGAGGCACTGCTGGCGACCGACCTGCGCCACGACCCGGAGGCGCTGGTGCGGGAGGCGGTGCGGGCCAACATCCGGGTGTCGACCAACCACTTGCGCCACGGCTCGGCGCTCCTCGAACAGCTGATCCAGAAGAACGAGCTGCTGGTCGTCGGCGCCGAATACTCCCTCGACACCGGCGAGGTCGATTTCTTCGACGGCGTTCCCGACGCCACCCAGGAAGGCAAGCCATGAGCGTGCAGTGGATCGCCTGCCCCGATTGCTCCTTCAGGTTGCCGTACGCCATTCTCGGCAGGCAGGGTAGCTTTCGCACCGGGCGCGAGTTCGCGAGCCTCTGCCGCCACTACGCCGAGCTTCCCGCCGGCTCGGCAGGGAACGGCCTCGCCTGCCCGGCGCTGCGCGCCGAAGCCGAACGGGTATTGAAGATTCGCCTGCCGGGAGACGCGCCGGCGGCGACCGAGTGAAGCCGGAACGAAGCACCTGCCCCGAAGGAGGCGCGCATGTCGCGGACGCGGAGAGTTGTGGGAATCGTCGCCGGAGTCCTGATCCTGCTGAGCGCCGTCGCGCACTCGGTCTTCGGCGGCGCCGCCATGCAGAAGGAGCTCGCTGCGGCGCGCGTCCCGGAGGACCTGCTGCGCGGCGCGCTCGTCGGCTGGGAGTTCGGTGGCGCCGCCATGCTCGCGTTCGGCCTCATCGTGCTGCACGCCTTCGCCCGCCAGGCGGGCTCGAGCGCTGTCCCGCTGGCGCCGGCGCGCGTCGTCGCGGCGACGTACCTGCTGTTCGGCGCCGCGGCGCTGGCCGTCTCCGACTTCGACCCGTTCTTCCTGGTCTTCGTCGTTCCTGGTCTGCTGCTCGCCGGGGCGACCTGGCCGCATCGAGCGACGAGCCCCGCCGGCTGAGATCACCGTCCGGAGCCGGGCCGCAGGCGGCGGTGCCGACTCAGCGGTGCCAGCTGCGCAGGATGAGCATGTAGTTGGCGCGCTCGTAGGCCGCCGGGTCGGGGCAGGTCGCGAGATTCATGCTGCCCCGTAGCTGGGCGATCGACTCGTACTGGTGGTCCACCAGCCAGTAGGCGACCTCCTCGCGCATTGTGCGCAGCCGCTCGGGGCCCTGCGCCAGGAGCTCCGAGACCAGCTGCACGGCGTCCGCCCCTGTCATCACGGCCTTGATCGCATCGCTCGCCGAATGAACGCCGCCGCTCACCGCGAACGAGGTGCGAATCTGCCCCGAGAGGATCGCCAGCCAGCGCAGGCGCAGGGCGAGGTCGCTCGCGAGCGTCAGGTGCAGCGAGCGGTCGACCGTCTGGCTCTCGATGTCGATATCCGGCTGGTAGAAGGGATTGAAGAGGACCAGACCGTCGGCGCCGGCGTCGACTAGGCGCTCGGCGAAGTGGGCGAGCGAGGTGTAGAACGGCGACAGCTTCACCGCCAGCGGTATCTGCACCGCACCGCGCACGGCGCGCACCAGCTCGACCGTCTCCTCTTCGATTTCGCCGGCCCCTCGCCAGGGATCGGTGGCGAGAGCGTAGACGTTGAGCTCGAGGGCGTCGGCTCCCGCCTCCTCGATGAGGCGCGCGTAGTCGAGCCAGCCGCCGGGGGTCGAGCCGTTGAGCGAGCCGATGATCGGCAGCGCGACGGCCTGCCGAACCTGTCGCAGGTGCTCCAGGTACTCCTGCGGGCGGCCGCCGAACGGAAGCGGTTCGGCTCCGCCGACGAGCGCCGCGGCGTCGCCTTCGCTCGCGAGCTCGCCCGCGAGGTAGGCCGACATCTGCTCGTGGACGATCTGCTCCTCGAACAGCGAGTTCATGACGATCGCCGCGGCGCCGGCGTCTTCGAGGCGGCGGACGCTGTCGAGGTCGTCGGTGAGCGGCGAGGCGCCGGCGATGAACGGGTGCGGGAGAGAGAGACCGAGATAGGTGGATTCGAGGTTCATCGTCGCCGAGTCCTTGCCGCCGCCGGCCCGACCAGTCTATCGCCGCGCCAGCGCCTCGGCCGACAGCGTCGAATCGGGGCGCCCGATCCGCGCGGCGATGGCGAAGGCGACGATGGCGAAGGCGACGACGACCAGGCTCGACGTCAGGCCGAGCGTCAGGCCGTGGGCATCGCCGATCATGCCGGTCACGAGCGGCCCGGGCCCGACTCCCAGGAGGTTGATCACCAGCATGCCGAAGGCGATCATGGTCGAGCGCGTGTGGCCGGGAGAGAGCTCCTGAAGGGCGGCAAAGAGCGGTCCGAACCAGGCGGAGGTGCCGGCACTGGTCACGAACCAGCAGGCGAAGAACAGTGGTGTCCCCGGCGCGAGGTTGTAGAAGACGAGTCCGACCGGGGTGAAGAAGGCGGTCATCGCCGCGAGGCTCCAGAGGCGGCCGTTCGGCAGCCGCCGCGCGCACCAGTCGCCGAACAGGCCCCCCGCCAGGTTGCCGAGGATGCCGGCGCCGACCGCCATGCCGCCGGCGAGGAGCGCCGCGCGGGCATAGGGGTAGCCGCGCTCCTCGACCAGCCAGGTGACCGAGAGCATCGCTGAACCGGAGCCGTAGCAGAGCAGTGCGCCGCCGAGCAGTACGAACAGGAGCTCGCGGCGGGAGGCGAGCGCGCGTGCGACGTCGCGCAGCAGCTCGCGAATCGCCGGGCGCGGGAGAAGGGGACGGGCAGCGGCTCCGCCAGCGGGCTCCGGCGCCGACGCGGCCGGCCCCGGGGATCGTCGCTCCGGCTCGCGGAAGAAACGCAGAGCGAGGACCGCCGCGAGTCCGACGCCACCCAGCAGGAAGAAACAGGCGCGCCAGCCGAAGCGCGGAGCGACAACGCTGCCGACGAGGAGGCTGGTCGCCATGCCGAGCGGCACGCCGGTGTAGTAGACGCCGGTGGCAAAACCCAGGCGGCGACGTGGGAAGGCGTCACCGAGCATCGAAAGGGCCGACGGCGTCAGGGTCGCTTCGCCGATGCCGACGAAGATGCGCGGGATGGCGAGGTGCACGAAGCTCTTCGCCAGACCCGAGAGCGCGGTCATGGCGCTCCACAGTGCGAGACCGCCGGCGAGCAGGCGGAGTCGCGGCCAGCGATCGGCGGCGAGTCCGAGCAGGATGCCGACCAGGGTGTAGAAGACGACGAAACCGAAACCGGCGAGGAGGCCGATCTCGGTGCGCGACAGGCCAAGGTCGGCGATGAGAAGGGGGCCGAGGCTGGCGATCAGCGTGCGGTCGACGAAGTTCAGGACGTTGAGCAGCGTGAGATAGGCGAGCAGCGCGATGGCGGCCCGTGAAACGGCGGGCTCGGCCGGATCGCTCGGCGGCAGGGGCTCATTCGTCGGCATGCAGAGGCGATGATCGCACTGCCGGCGGCCCAATGCTCGTCCGGGCTCCTTGGGCGGGGGCCTCGCGGCGGCCTCAGCGTTGCCGGGAGCGGACGGCGGCAGTCTTCGGCGGCGCTTTCACCGGCAGCTTCAGGCCGCGGCCCGCCTTGCGCTCGAACTCGGCGACCTCCGCCAACGTCATGCGCTGCAGCTGCGAGCGGATGCGCTCGCGCTCGAGACCCCAGAAGGCATGGGCGGGACAGGCGCGGCGATCGGAGCACTCGGCCTTGCCGAGCAGGCAACCTTCGAGGAAAGCAGGTCCCTCGACGGCGATGACGATCTCGCCGACGGTCAACTGATCGGCGTCGCGGAGCAGGCGAAAGCCGCCGCGGTAGCCGCGTTTGGCTTCGACCATGCCGACGCCGGCCAGGCCGTGGAGGATCTTCGACAGGTAGGGCAGCGGGGCGTCGATCGCGGCGGCGAGATTGCGCGCGAGAATCCAGGCATCGCCCGCTCGGGAGAGGCTCGAAAGTGCGAGAACGGCATAGGAGCTGGAGCTGGAGAGTCCGAACATGAGCGCAGTCTGTGCTCACCCGACAGCCAGGTCAAGAATCTCTTTGCCCGCCCGCTGACGCCGGGGCGCGCCGTGGACTACGATTGCGGCATGAGACTTTTCCTCCGCCTTCTCGTTCTCCCCCTCCTGCTCACGGCTCTGGGACTTGCAGTGCCCGCTGCGGGCGCCCCGGCTGCAGCCGCTCCCGCCCTGGCCGTCGGCACGCCGGAGTGGATCGTCGACAGCTTCTTCAAGCAGAAGGAGTTCCCGGAGCTCGCCCGCTACGCGACCGGCGAGTTCGCCGAGCTCTACAAGAGCTCGCCGACTCTGGGCTCCATCGTTCCCGCCACCGTGACGGTCAGCTCGCGGGTCATCGAGCGCGACGCCCAGCACGTCGTTTTCGGCGTCACCATGACCGACAGCAACGTGACCAAGGAGTGGTACGCCTACCTGCGCCCCGATGGGGGCGCGTTCAAGCTCGAAGCGATCCGCACCCTGACGCTCGGCGGGCGGTTCTTCGAGACGCTGGTGGCAACCGAGAAGGCCGCCCTCGCCGGTCGGCTCAACGAGCTCGGAGTCCAGGAGCTCGATCGCTCGCACCTGACGATCGCCGCGGATGCCGAGCTCAAGAACCACTTCGTCTCCCAGAAGCCGCTCTTCGAGGTCCTGGCGAAGGAGTTCGCCGGGCTCACGGCGATCGACGTGGTGAACTTCGACGGCCGGGTCGCCCCGCCGGGCAGTATCGAGGCCCAGGGGGTCACCATCGAGCAGGTCAGCGGCCTCGCGGCCCAGCTGCGCGCGCTGACGCTCGGCGCGGCGATCCGCAAGTACCGCGACTGCGAGGGCAGCCTGGTCTTCATCGTCGGCGGGGAGGGCGAGAATCAGGTCGGCTACCTGCGCGCCGGGCCGGGCGCGAAGGTGCCGAAGATGTCGCCGCAAGGCTTCATCTATATCGAGCCGATCGCCGACGGCTGGTATCTCTTCAAGACGGTTTGAGCCGTCCGGGGACGCGGGCGACGGGACGACGAGGCTGGGTCGCGCGAGACTGAGATGAGA
>JBGARM010000171.1:0-6552 GCA_044230215.1 Thermoanaerobaculia bacterium
ATTCACATCGAGGTGGAAATCGAGCCCGGCCTGCCGGTCATCATCGCCGACCCGCCGCGGATCAAGCAGGTGCTCTACAACCTCCTCTCGAACGCGGTCAAGTTCTCGCGCGACGGCAGCGAGGTGAAGCTGCGGGTGCGCGGCGCTCTGCCTGCCGAGTCGGGACTTCCGGGCCGCGGCATCTTCATCGAGGTGGTCGACCGCGGCATCGGCATTCGCAGCGACGATCAGCAGCTGATCTTCGAGGAGTTCCGCCAGGTGGACGGCGGCAGCACGCGCAACATGGGAGGCACGGGCCTGGGTCTCGCCCTGGTGAAGCGCTTCGTGGAGATGCACGGCGGGCGGGTCGAGGTCGAATCGGAACCGGATCACGGGAGCCTCTTCCGCGTCGTCCTGCCGGTCGACGCCTCCGCCGCGACCAACCGCCGCGAATCGGGTGAGCCGATCTCGTTCAACTTCACCCGCGCCGAAGTGCGCGAGGCCTTCCTCGAGTCTCCCCGCACGGTGCTGATCGCGGAGGACGACGACGTCTTCTTCCGCGGCCTCGCCGGCGACCTCGAGGCGGCCGGCTATCGCGTGGTCCGGGCGCGCAACGGCGACGAGGTCGTCGCGCTGGCGATCGCCGAGAGCCCGGTGGCGATCTCCCTCGACCTCGTGCTCCCCGGGCGCGACGGCTGGGAGGTGCTGAAGGAGCTCAAGTCCGACTCCCGCACGGCCGGCGTGCCGGTCATCATCGTGAGCCTGATCGAGAACCACGAGCTCGGCTTTGCGCTCGGCGCCGACGACTACTTCCAGAAGCCGCTCGACCGCGAGCGTTTCCTGGAGCGGGTGCGCGAGCTCACGCCGGAGAACACCGGCTTCGATCGCTCGGCGATTTTGGTCATCGACGACGACCCGCTGGCCCACGACTACCTCGAAGTCGAGCTCTCCGAGGCCGGCTACAGCGTGCACGGGGCGACCGGCGGCCGCGAGGGGATCGAGCTCGCCATGAGCCTGCGCCCGAGCGTCATCGTGCTCGACCTGATCATGGACGGCGTCGACGGGTTCCAGACCGCCGCCGAGCTCGCCCGCCATCCCCTGACGGCGCAGATTCCGATTCTCGTCTTCACCTCGAAGGATATGAGCCCGGAGGATCGCCGGGAGCTCGCCGGCCTCACCGGCGCGCTGCTCTCCAAGGCACCCGAGGACCGCAGGCGGATGGTAGCGACGATTCGCGAACTGGAGGCGCGCCGCAGGGCGCGGGCTGCGAGACATGAGCGGACCACTCATCTGGGTAATTGAGGACAACGACCAGAATTTCGAGCTCGTCGAGTTCCTGCTCGGCGAGGCGGGCTACGTCGTCGCGCGCGGGCGCGATGCCTCGGATCTCGCGCCGCTCCTCGCCGGCGCGCCGGCGGACCTCGTCCTGCTCGACATGAACCTGCCCTCCGGCTCGGGCCTGGAGCTGCTCGCGCGCCTGCGCGCCAACGAGCGCTCGCGCGCCGTCCCGGTCGTCGCGCTCACCGCCCACGCCATGCGCGGCGATCGCGAGCGCTTCCTCGCCGCCGGCTGCGACGGCTACATCTCGAAGCCGATCGAATCGAGCCAGTTCCTCGCCGCCGTCGCCGGCTTTCTCCGCCCGCGTTCGCGCGGCGACGGCGTGGAGAGATAATGCCGCCGGTGAGCCCTCCACCCGCCAAGGCGCCGCGCATCCTGGCGGTCGACGACCAGCCCGAGAACCTCGAGCTCCTGGCGGCGATCCTCTCCGACGAGGGCTTCGACGTCGCCTTCGCGAGCGACGGGCTGGCGGCGCTCGAGGCGGTCGCGGCACATCCGCCGCAGGCGATCTTGCTCGACATCATGATGCCGCGACTCGACGGCTTCGAAGTCTGCCGCCGGATCAAGGCAGCGCGTCCGACCTGCTTCATTCCGGTGGTCATGTTGACGGCGCTCTCCGACGTCGAGAGCAAGATCCGCGGCTTCGAGAGCGGCGCCGACGACTTCCTCACCAAGCCGTTCCATCGCATCGAGCTCCTAACCCGGCTGCGCTCGCTGCTGCGCATTCGCGGTCTGCGCGACGAGCTCGACTCGACCGAGGCGCTGATCTTCAGCATGGTGCATCTGCTCGAGGAAAAGGATCCCTTGACCCGGGATCACTCGCAGCGGGTGGCGGCGATCGCCGCCGACACCGGCCGCGGACGCAGGCTCTCCCCCCGCGCGCAATACAACCTGACGCTCGGCGCGCTGTTGCACGATATCGGCAAGCTCGGGGTGCCGGAGTCGATCCTGCTCAAGCCCGACCACGAGCGCACCGCCGAAGACCAGCGAATCTACCGCCTGCACACGTCGCTCGGCGAGCGCATCCTGGCGCCGATCGAGTCGCTGGCCGGGGCGATCCCCTTCGTCCGCCAGCATCACGAGCGCCGCGACGGCAGCGGCTATCCGAACGGTTCGGTCGCCTCCGAGCTGGCGCCGGAGGTCGAGCTCCTGGCGGCGGCCAACTCCTACGACATGGCGCGCGCGATCCACCCCGGGAACGCGGCGGCCCGGGCGGAGGTGCTGCGGCAGGAGGCGCGGTCGGGCCGCTTCGAGCCGGCGCTGGTCGAGGAGATCATCCGCTCCGGCGAGCGCCTCGAGGCAGCCGGGACGCTGCCGACGATCGAAGACCTGCTGCCGGCGCCCGAGATCGATCCCGGCGGCCGGATCCTGGTCGCCGACGACAACTCGACCAATCGCCAGCTCTACCGCGAGCTGCTTCAGGGGGCGGGCTACGAGGTCGAAACCGCCGTCGGCGGCGAGGCGGCGCTCGCCGCCTACCGCAAGACCAAGCCCGACCTGATGATCCTCGACATCCGGATGCCGGACATCGACGGCCAGGAGGTCTGCCGGATCATCAAGGCCGACGAAAGTGCCGCCTATCTGCCGGTGATCCTGGTCACCGCCTACGAGGAGCGCGGACTGCGCCTGCGAGCGCTCGACTGCAACGCCGACGAGCTGCTGCTCGCGCCGGTCAACCGGCTCGAGCTCCTGGCGCGGGTGCGCTCGCTTCTCCGGCTGAAGATCTACTACCAGGACCTGGTGCGCCACGAGAGCGTGGTGCTCTCCCTCTCGGCAGCGCTCGAGGCGAAGGATCCCTACACCCGCGGCCACAGCCAGCGCGTCGGCGAGCTCTCGACCCGCCTCGCCCGCGAGCTCGGGGAGGACACCGTGGTCGTGCAGCGGATGCGCACCGCCGGGCTCCTGCACGACATCGGCAAGGTCGCCATCCCGCAGAGCCTGCTCAACAAGCCCGGGCGGCTGACGAGCGACGAGTTCGCCAAGCTCATGACCCATCCGGTCGTCGGCTGGGAGATCTGCAAGCCGCTGCGCACGGCGCAGTCGGTCCTCGACTGCATCCTCTACCACCACGAACGCTTCGACGGCTGCGGCTATCCGCAGGGACTCTCGGGCGAAGCCATCCCCTACCAGGCGCGCCTGCTCGCCGTCGCCGACGCCCTCGACGCCCTCACTTCCGAGCGCGCCTACCGCCGCGGCCTGTCGGTCGACGAAGCCGTCGAGCTCCTCGGCCACGAGACCGACGCCGGCAAGTGGGACCCGGCGATCTTCGCCGCCCTCACCCGCCTCGCCGAACGCGGCCAGGCCGACCCCCGCAGGCTCGAGCTGTAACCTACTAGTACCTCGAGAGATCGACCTTCTGGGGCCCGCTCCAGGAGTCGGCTCGGGGTCCTGTCCGGCCCGCTTCCCATAGGTGCTCGCGCTGAGGAAGCGCGCTCCGCGCCTATGGGAGCCCTCGGTCCGGCCACCCCTCGTCGCTACAGTAGAAGCAAAAAGAGACTCCAGCGCCGCCTCACCGCGACGCGAGGGCGCTCGGGATCCAGAGTGGGCGACCACGCTTCAAGTAGGAGCCCGCTCTGGATCCCGAGTGCCGGAGCAGCGCGACCTCCTACGCTCCAACGGAATTCGGCTGGCACCCTCCTGAGCAGCGGAGTTCGGCTGGCACCTTCCTCGAGCTCTGAAGCGGCAGCCACCTTTCCGGCCACCCTTTCGGGTGGCGCCGAACGGGTAGGCGAGGTCTACCTTGGAATTCGTCTGCCTCGTGTCGCTGCGAGGCTAGGGGGTGGACGCCCCCCGGGACCTCCTCCCGACCGACGCCGCCCTCCCCCGGAAAGAACCTCTATGCGGTCCGCGCCAAATTGGGTTCTTGCGCTCGGCCTGTGCTGGATCCTCTGCCCTGGGCGCGCCAACCCGGCCCCCGTCGTGGAGACGCCGGAGAGAGCCGCGGCCACCGACACCGTACGGTGCCTCGAAGGCTTCGAGGCGAACAGTGTGCCCCCCGAGGGCTGGATCCGTGTCTCGCTGAATACCGCTTACTCCTGGAAAGTCGGCACCGTGGGGACCCCGCACTCCGGCTCCCACTTCGCCGACGTCGAATACGACCCGGCCCTCGTCGCGCAGGACGAGTGGCTGCTGAGCCCGAAGGGCCGCTATACCGGAATGCTCGACTTCTGGACCCAGGGCAGCGTCTATTGGTGCCGCGATACCTACGACAACTGCGATCTCGAAGTCTGGCTTGTCCAGGGTCCGATGGCGGGCGACGGCGACGACCCGCTACTCGGCGAGGCGGACAGCGCGTGGACCGCCAGCTGGACCTGGGCGATGAGCAGCTACTCGTTCGACTCTGTCACGCCGAACGGACTCTTCCGTTTCGCTTTCCGCTACACCGGGCTCGACGGTGCGCAAGTCGCTCTCGACGAAATCTCGTACGACGCACCGTGCGCGATCTTCGGGGCCGACTTCGAAGGCGAGAGCCTCGCCGAGTGGTCCGTGAGCCTGCCGTAAGCCTCGAAGGGCCCGCGTGATCGGTGCGGGCCGCCTGCCCGTTGGGGTCGTGTAGCGCAGGCTGCGGGCGGCTAGCCTGCTGGCATGCCGCCAGCCCCAGCCGCTTCCGAGATGCGTGACGCGGTCGTCGCTGGGGACGCCGTGCGCGCCCGCGCGCTGGCCATCCAGCTCGTCGCTTCCGGTGACGACCTGGTCGCCGCGGTAGAGCAGGGTTTCGCCGCCGGCATCCGTCGCGTCGGCGAGCTGTGGGAGGAGGGCGAGTACTTCCTGCCCGAGCTGGTGCAGGGCGCCGAGGCGATGAAAGCGGCGATGGCGGAGGTCTTGCCGGCGCTCGCGGCGGGCCGTGCCGGCACCCTGTCGCGCGGTCGCGTCGTCCTCGGCACCGTCAAGGGCGACCTGCACGACATCGGCAAGGGACTGGTGGGCGTCCTGCTTGCCGCCCACGGCTTCGAGGTCCACGATCTCGGCCACGACGTCCCGGTCGAACGCTTTCTCGCCAAGGCGCGCGAGCTCGACGCCGAAATCGTCGCCGCCTCGGCCCTGCTCACGACGACGATGCCGGAGCAGCGCCGCCTCGCCGAGGCGATCGCCGCCTCCGATCTGCCGCGCAAGCCGAAGCTGCTCATCGGCGGCGCGCCGACCAGCCCGAAGTGGGCGGCATCGTTCGGCGCGGCCCACGCCGAAAACGCGCTGCGCGCGGTGGCCGCGGCCGAGGCGCTCCTCGCATGAGCTTCGCCGTTCGGCTGCAGCGCGGTCCGGTCCTGCTGCTCGACGGCGGCATGGGATCGATGCTGCTGGCCCGCGGACTCGCCGCCGGTGAAGCGCCCGAGCGTTGGACGCTCGAACGCGACGAAGAGCTCATCGCCGTCCACCGCGCCTACGTCGATGCCGGCAGCGACGCGGTGCAAACGAACAGTTTCGGCGCCCATCCGCTGCGCCTTGCGGCTGCCGGCATCTCTGCCAGCGCGACGGAGGTGGCGACGATCGCCACCGCCCTCGCCCGACGGGCTGGCGCGCGCTACGTCATCGGCGACA
This sequence comes from Thermoanaerobaculia bacterium, assembly GCA_044230215.1. Taxonomy (GTDB): domain Bacteria; phylum Acidobacteriota; class Thermoanaerobaculia; order Multivoradales; family JAGPDF01; genus JAGPDF01. Next base: position 5,854 of record JBGARM010000171.1, read on the forward strand.
TCGGACCGACCGGAGAGTATCTGCCGCCGGTCGGCCGCGGGGACGCCGCGGAGTTTCGCCGCGGCTTCGCCGAGCTCGGCAGCGCTTTCGCCGCCGCCGGCGTCGATGCCCTGCACGTCGAGACGATCAGTGACCTCGCCGAGGCCGAGATCGCCCTCGCGGCGCTGCGGCGAGCCGCGCCCGCCATCCCGGTCTGCGTCTCCCTGACCTTCGAGCGCAAGCCTCGGGGCTTCTTCACCGTTATGGGCAACCGCCTCGAAGAGGCTCTGCCGGCCCTCGCCGCCGCCGGAGCGACGGCTGTCGGCGCCAATTGCACCCTCACCAGCTCGGACTTCACGGCGCTCGCCCGCACCGCGCGCGCGGTCTACTCCGGACCGCTCCTCCTGCAACCGAACGCCGGCCCGCCGCGGCTGGAGAACGGCGAGGCGATCTACGACCAGACGCCCGAGGAGTTCGCCGGCGACCTCGCCGCGGCGGCGGAGATCGCCGGAACCGGCGCCGTGGGCGGCTGCAGCGGCCCGGTGCGCGTCCCGACGTGCGGGAGGACGATCGCGCGCAGCGGCAGCGCGCGGGCGATCGCGCCCGGCATGCCCCACACGACGCTGCTCGCCTCGTCCTGGACGATGACCTGGCCGCGCGCGGCGCGGATGCGCGAGGCGCCCTCGAGCCCGTCCTGCCCCATGCCGGTCAGCACGACTC
>JBGARM010000172.1:0-6546 GCA_044230215.1 Thermoanaerobaculia bacterium
GCGAGCTCTGCCGCGAATACACCGGCCCGCCGGAGAAGACTCCGAAAGGCTGCGTCCCCTGGTTCGAAGCGCCGGACCGGCGCAGCGCCGGTACCGAGATCGTCTTCGGGCATTGGGCCGCGGTGGGCTTTCGCCGCGGCGCGGGCTACCTCGCCCTCGATTCCGGCTGCGCCTGGGGCGGTGAGCTCTCCGCCGTGCGGCTCGAGGACGGCGAACGCGTGCAGGTGGGGAACGCGGAATGACGGCGCTCTCGATCGACGGCGAGCTCGATCGCACCCGTCTGCCGCAGACCGTGGCCGAGCTCGCGGCCCAGATCGGCGACGGCCTGGAGCTCGGCGGGCAGCTCTTCCTCGCGCTTCGCGGCGAGGTCGTCGCCGACGCCGGGTTCGGCGAGGCGCGCCCGGACGAACCGATGCGCCGCGATCACCTGATGCTCTGGATGTCGTCGACCAAGCCGGTGGCGGCAGTGGCGATCTGCCAGCTCTGGGAGCGCGGCCGGCTCGAGCTCGACGATCCCGTCGCGCGGCACATCCCCGAGTTCGCCCAGGGGGGCAAGGAACGGGTCACCGTCCGTCATCTGCTGACCCATACCGGCGGGGTGCGCATGCTCGACACCGGCTGGCCCGCAGCCGGCTGGGAAGGAATCGTCGCGCGCGTCTCGGCACAGCGCCTCGAGCCGCGCTGGGAGCCGGGACGCAAGGCCGGCTACCACCTCGCTTCGAGCTGGTTCATTCTCGGCGAGCTGGTGCGGCGGCTCGACGGCCGGCCGTTCGCGGTCTACGTGCGGGACGAGATCTTCCTGCCGCTCGGAGCGGACGACTGCTGGATCGGCATGCCGGCGGAGCGCTACCGCGCCTACGGCGGGCGGATCGCGCCGATGTACGACGTCGTCCTGGCGGCGGGGGAGCCAGACGGAGCGTCGGCGCCCGCTGCCGCCCGGCTGACCGAAAACGGCGCGACGAACGAAGCGCGCCTCGTCGTCCCGTCCCCCGGCGGCAACGGCTGCGGCCCGATCCGCGAGCTCGCCCGGCTCTACCTCATGCTCGCCGCCGGCGGGGCCCTGGGCGAGCGGCGCCTGCTGCGCCGCGAGACCGTCGAGGCGCTCGCCGCGCGCCACCGGGTCGGCATGGTGGACGCGACTTTTCGCGCCCGGCTCGACTGGGGACTCGGTGTCATCGTCAATTCCGCCCACTATGGCGAGCCCGAGATGCCCTACGGCTACGGACCGTTCGCCGGCCCGCGGACCTACGGCCACAGCGGCGCGCGCAGCTCGACGGCGTTCGCCGACCCGGAGGCCGGCCTGGTCGTCGCGTTGGCGGTCAACGGCATGCCGACCGACGAAGCGCACCGGCGGCGCTTCGAGCGCCTGACCGCGGCGCTCTATCGCGACCTCGCGCTCGACGGCCGGCCGCCGATGGCTCCGCCCGCGGAAGCGATATAGACTCCATCACGCTTGAGCCTCTCGCTGCCGCCCTCCGAGTCGATTCGACCGCGCATCGTCCCCCGTTCCGAGCATGCGGTCTCCCGCAGCCGGATCCTGAAGGAAGCGCTGAAGGTCCTCTATCGCCTGCAGGAGGCCGGCTATCTCGCCTACATGGTGGGCGGGAGCGTGCGCGATCTGCTTCTCGGGCGGCAGCCGAAGGACTTCGACATCGCGACCGACGCCAAGCCGCAGGAGGTCCGCCGGGTGTTCCGCAACGCGCGGATCATCGGCCGCCGCTTCCGCCTGGTGCACATTCTGTTCGGCGAGGTGGTGGTCGAGGTGTCGACCTTCCGCAGCGAGCCGCGCAGCCCCGGCGCGGGCGCCGGAGCGGGCGACGCTCCCGAGCTGCTGATCACCAGCGACAACAACTTCGGCACCGCGGTCGAGGACGCCTTCCGCCGCGACTTTACGGTCAACGCTCTGTTCTACAACATCGCCGACTTCTCGATTCTCGACTACGTCGGCGGCATGGAAGATCTCGAGCAGAACCTGCTGCGCACGATCGGCGATCCGCGGGTGCGCTTCCGCGAGGACCCGGTCCGGATGCTGCGCGCCTGCGAGCTCGCCGGCCGCCTCGACTTCACCATCGAAGCCTCGAGCCAGGCGGCGATCCACGAGCTGCGCCAGGAGCTCACCAAGGCCTCGCCGGCGCGGGTCAGCGAGGAGCTGGTGGCTCTGCTGCGCTGTGGCAGCGCCGGCAAGGCGATGCAGTGGATGCTCGACCTGGGCATCCTCGAAGTGCTCCTGCCCGAGGCCTACGCGATGGTCCAGGCGAGCGAGCGCGGTCTCGGGGACTTCGGCAAGATCCTGCCGACACTCGACCGGAAGATCGCCGCCGGCGGGGTCGCTTCCGACGGCGGACTGCTCGCCGCGCTGCTCCTGCCTTCGGTTCTCCTGCGGCGCTACGACATCGAGATCCTGGCCCGCAAGGCGCTGCGACGGGAGCAGCTCGCGGCCCTGGTCGACGAGGTCACCGAGCCGTTCCTCAAGCGCTTCGCCCTGTCGCGCGTGCGCAGCCAGCAGGCGACCGACGCGCTCAAGGGCTTCCTGCGCCTCTGCGAACCGCACCGGACAGCGGGGGAGCGCCACCACGCGGTGACCAAGTCCTGGTTCCCCGACGCCCTGTGGCTCTTCGAGCTGCTCGCCGAGGCGACCGGCGAAGGCTTCGAGGAGCTCGCGCAATGGCAGGCGGCGGCCCGTCGCCGGCCGGTGCTCGCGTCGGGCGAGCTCACCGTCGGTCTCGCCGCGGGAGCGCGCTCCCCCGCGGCGCGCAAGCGCCCACGGCGCCGTAAGCGCCGCTGAACGCCGCCGCTGTGCGTTCTCCCGCCCCTTTTGGGGGGGGGAGGTCGGAGAGCGGGTGAGTATCATCGGACGGGAGACGAGGTTCGTCCGTCGGCGGCCGAGCCGGCGTAGATGCCGTAGAACGAGAGTGGGGTGAGCTGGAGATGACCGCGACCGTCGGCTTTTCTCGTACGACGCTGGGCAAGAAGGCGGTGATGGCCGTCACCGGCCTGATTCTCTTCGGCTTCGTGCTGGTCCACATGTACGGCAATCTGAAGATCTACCAGGGAGCGGAGAAGTTCGACGCCTACGCCGAAGCGCTGCGCGAGCTGGGGAAGCCGATCCTGGCGCACGGGCACGCGCTATGGATCGCGCGCGCAGTGCTGCTGCTGGCGGTCGTGCTGCACATCTGGTCGGCCTGGTCGCTCACCCTGCAATCGCGCCGCGCTCGCCCGGTGCGCTACCAGAATCAGGAGCTGCTGCAGTCCTCCTACGCCGTGCGCACGATGCGCTGGGGCGGCTTCATCCTCCTGCTCTTCGTGCTCTATCACCTGGCGCATCTCACGCTGGGCTGGGCGCATCCCGACTTCGCCGCCGGCAAGGTCTACCAGAACGTCGTCGTCGGCTTCCAGGTCGGCTGGGTGGCGGCGTTCTACATCGCGGCGAACCTCGCCCTGGGCTTTCACCTCTACCACGGGCTGTGGAGCTTCTTCCAGACGCTGGGCTTCAATCAGCCGGCGTGGAATCCGTGGCGCCGGCGGTTCGCGACCCTGTTCGCCCTCGTCATCACCCTCGGCAACGTCTCTTTTCCGATCGCCGTGCTGACCGGCGTGGTGAGGTAGTCATGCTGCCCGATGCCAGAATTCCCGACGGTCCGATCGAGACCAAGTGGGAGCGCACGAAGTTCGACATGAAGCTGGTGAATCCGGCCAACAAGCGCCGCTTCACCGTCATCGTCGTCGGGTCGGGGCTGGCCGGCGCCTCGGCCGCCGCCTCGCTCGCCGAGCTCGGCTACAAGGTGCTGTGCTTCTGCTTCCAGGATTCGCCGCGGCGCGCCCACTCGATCGCCGCGCAGGGCGGCATCAACGCCGCCAAGAACTACCAGAACGACGGCGACAGCGTCTACCGCCTGTTCTACGACACCGTCAAGGGCGGCGACTTCCGGGCGCGCGAAGCCAATGTCTACCGCCTCGCCGAGCTCTCGGTGCAAATCATCGACCAGTGCGTCGCCCAGGGTGTGCCGTTCGCCCGCGAATACGGCGGCATGCTCGCCAACCGCTCGTTCGGCGGCGCCCAGGTCTCGCGGACCTTTTATGCCCGCGGCCAGACCGGGCAGCAGCTGCTGCTCGGCGCCTATCAGGCGCTGTCGCGGCAGATCGGGCTCGGCAACGTCAAGATGTACCCGCGTACCGAAATGCTCGACCTGGTGGTCGACGAAGGCCGGGCGAAGGGGATCATCACCCGCAATCTGGTCACCGGCGCCATCGACCGCCATGCGGCGCACGCGGTGGTCCTCGCGACCGGCGGCTACGGCAACGTCTTCTACCTCTCGACCAACGCCACGGGCTCGAACGCGACGGCGATCTGGCGCGCCCACAAGAAGGGGGCGCTGTTCGCCAACCCCTGTTACACGCAGATCCACCCGACCTGCATTCCGGTCTCCGGCGAATACCAGTCGAAGCTCACGCTGATGTCCGAGTCGCTGCGCAACGACGGCCGGATCTGGGTGCCGAAGAAGAAAGGCGACAGCCGCAAACCGGGGGAGATCCCGGAGGCCGAGCGCGACTACTACCTGGAAGAGAAGTACCCGAGCTTCGGCAACCTCGTGCCCCGGGACGTCGCCTCGCGCAACGCCAAAGCGGTGTGCGATCAGGGGCGGGGAGTCGGGCCCGGCGGTCTCGGGGTCTACCTCGACTTCGCCGAGTCGATCGGCCGCCTGGGCAGAAAGGCGATCGCCGAGCGTTACGGCAACCTGTTCGAGATGTACGAGAAGATCACCGGCGAAGATCCCTACTCCGTGCCGATGCGGATCTATCCGGCGGTGCACTACACGATGGGCGGGCTCTGGGTCGACTATCACCTGATGTCGAGCGTCCCCGGACTCTTCGTGGCCGGCGAAGCGAACTTCTCGGACCACGGCGCGAACCGGCTCGGCGCCTCGGCGCTGATGCAGGGGCTGGCGGACGGCTACTTCGTGATTCCCTACACCGTCGGCGATTACCTCGCCAAGCACATGGGAGAGAAGCTCGACACGGCGACCGATCCGTTCGCCGCCGCCGAGGCCGAGGTCGCGGCGCAGGTCTCGCGCCTGCTCGCGGTGCGCGGCAAGCGCTCCGTCGACTCGATCCACCGCGAGCTCGGCAAGATCATGTGGGAGAACTGCGGCATGGCGCGCAACGCCGCCGGTCTCGCGGAGGCGCTGCGGAAGATCCCGGCGCTGCGCCAGGAGTTTCGCGACAACGTCAACGTCCTCGGCGCCGGCGAGAGCCTCAACCAGTCGCTGGAGAAGGCCGGCCGGGTGGCCGACTTCCTCGAGCTGGGCGAGCTCATGTGCAAGGACGCCCTGGAGCGTTCCGAATCGTGCGGCGGTCACTTCCGCGAAGAGAGCCAGACCCCGGAGGGCGAAGCGCTGCGCGACGACGACAGGTTCTCCTACGTCGCCGCCTGGCAGCATCTGGGACCGGACAAGGGCTGGACCCTGCACAAGGAGCCGCTCGCCTTCGAGCACGTTCACCTCGCCCAGAGGAGCTACAAGTGATGAATCTCAAGCTCAAGATCTGGCGGCAGGCGGCGGCCGACGCGCCGGGCAGGATGGTCGAATACGACGCTCCCGGCGTCAGCCCCCACATGTCGTTCCTCGAGATGCTCGACGTGCTCAACGAGCGTCTGGTCAACCGCGGCGAGGAGCCGATCGCCTTCGATCACGACTGCCGCGAGGGGATCTGCGGCACCTGCGGCTTCGTCATCAACGGCATCGCCCATGGCGGACAGAAGGGCACGACCGTCTGCCAGCTCCACATGCGCCACTTCAAGGATGGCGACGAGGTGACCCTCGAGCCCTGGCGGTCGCGCGCCTTCCCGGTGATCCGCGACCTGATGGTCGACAGGAGCGCCTTCGACCGCATCATCCAGGCCGGCGGCTTCGTCTCGGTGAACACCGGGACCGCCCCCGACGGCAACGCGATTCCGGTGCCCAAGGTGAACGCCGACCTGGCGATGGACGCGGCTCAGTGCATCGGCTGCGGCGCCTGCGTCGCGCAATGCCCGAACGGCGCCGCCCAGCTCTTCACCGCGGCCAAGGTGTCGCATCTCGGCCTGCTGCCGCAGGGGCAGCCCGAGCGCTACCTGCGCGTGGACGCGATGGTGGCGCAGCTCGAGGAGGAGATGTTCGGCAGCTGCACGAACTACGGCGAGTGCGAGGCGGTCTGTCCGAAGCAGATCTCGGTCGACTTCATCGCCCAGCTGAACCGCGACTATCTCCGCACCGCGCTGAAAGGCGAATCCCGCAAATAAATCCTCCTGCCGCTTGCGGCTTAGCGTTCCTATTAAAAAAACCGCCCCAGCGCAGGACGCCGGGGCGGAATAACCACACATCACGGAGCCTTGGGCGGCGGGAAACGAAGATCGCCCAAATCCTTGACCTTTTCGGCGTCGATCGAAATCGGCTGTCCCTGGCGGCCGATGGCGCCGAAGCGGTAGCCGCCGGTTCCATGCCAAACGACGAGGTTGTATTTGCCGGCCGGCGCGTCCTTGATCTCGAAATTGCCGTCTTTATCGGTGAC
>JBGARM010000173.1:0-6538 GCA_044230215.1 Thermoanaerobaculia bacterium
CTGGCAGATCCTGCCGACGCCTTCTGCGACCGACCAGATCACCGACATCGAGCTGATCGGCCCGGATACGCTCTGGGTATCGACCGCCGCTGGCGTGGCGATGTACTCGGCGACCGGCGGACAGAACTGGGCCGTCATGGACGCCGGTTCGGCCGGCTTCGGCTCCTACTCGGCGCTCGCGGCGAGCCCGGGGGGAGACGCCTGGCTCGCCGGCTGGCAGGGCATCATCCGCCACTTCGCCGGACCGCCGCCGCCGCCGGTCAACCAGCCGCCGGCCGCCTCGTTCTCCTACCTGACCACCGGTCTCTCGGTGGCCTTCACCGACACCAGCAGCGATCCCGACGGAACGGTCGCGAGTTGGCTGTGGAGCTTCGGCGACGGCGGCACCTCGAGCGAGCAGCATCCGACGCATCTGTTCGCCGCCGCCGGCACCTACAACGTCACTCTGACCGTGACCGACGACGACGGCGGCACGGACCTCGCTGGCCGCGCGATCGTCGTCCAGCCGGGCCCGGGCGGCACCTTCGGCGAGTTCACCGAGGTGACGCCGCTCGATCCGCTCTTCGTGACGCCGCAGGACGAGGACTTCTGGGTCAGCGCCGCCGCCCCGGCCGACTACGACGGCGACGGTGACGTCGACATCGTGGTGCTCGGCTACTACGTGGTCTACAACGCGAGCGTCGTGGATCACCTCGTGCTGCTGCGCAACGACGGGCCGCTCTCCGCTACGGAATGGGATTTCTCCTACGTCGAGGTGCCGCTGGGCACGTTGACGCCCGGGGCTTCGGACCTCGCCTGGGGAGACGCGGACGGCGACGGCGACCAGGACCTGGCGGTCGGCAGCGACGGCCAGACGGTCCTCTATCGCAACGAGGGCGGGACGCTCGTCGCGAGCGACACCGTCTTGCCGGGCTACTGGGAGGACAACGACCAGGCCGACTTCGACCTGCGCTCGATCACCTGGGCGGACTACGACAACGACGGCGATCTCGACCTGCTGCTGCCGTCGATCTGGGACGAGGCCACCTTCACCTCGCACACGGCGCTGATGCGCAACGACGGCGGCAACGGGAGCGGCGGCTGGATCTTCACCGAGGTGGCGGCGGGGCTCGGTCCGTCCGCTCACGCCCAGACGAGCTGGGCCGATTTCGACGGCGACCAGGATCTCGACCTGCTGATCGTCCACATCGCCCCGAACACCGGCGAGGGCTTCATCCGGCGGTTTCGCAACGACGGTGGCGGTGTCTTCGTCGGCGAGGACATCCTCGGCACGCTCTCGGTGGAGCACGGCGAAGCGCAGTGGGGCGACTACGACGACGACGGCGATCTCGACATCCTCGTCGCCGGCAATGTCAGAGAGATCGACGACACATACAACACCGTGCTGCGCCTCTACCGCAACGACGCCGAGACGTTCGTGCCGGTCGAGCTCATCGACTGCGTTTTCTGCGAAGGCTGGTTCGATCTCTCGGCCGCCACCTGGGCCGACTACGACTCCGATGGCGATCTCGACTACTTCATCGCCGGGTCCTACTTCGTGCCGGGGGGCAACGGCCTGGTCGAGACCCAGATGCACCTCTACGTGAACGACGCCCAGGCGCAGAATCTGGCGCCGGGAGCGCCGTCGCAGCTGGGCAGCCAGGTCATGGGCGACGGCTCCGTCGCGCTCTCCTGGCAGGCGGCGAGCGACGACCTGACCCCCGCTCCGGCGCTGACCTACGACCTGCGGCTCTATCGCAGTGGCGTCCCGGTCCCGACGGCCCGCCGCACGCCCGAGCCCGGGGGCTTGAGCTCCGCGACCGCCTGGACCCTCACCGGTCTCGCCGATGGCGCCTATACCTGGACCCTGCAGGCGGTCGACAGCGCCTACAACAGCGGCCCCGCCGCCAGCGGCGGCTTCCACGTCGGCCTGCCGCCGACGCCGCTCTTCGCCGACGGCTTCGAGTCGGGTAACAACTCCAGATGGAGCGTCGCTGTTCCCTAGGGCGAGGCTCGCCGGGGCGCGCGACGGACGGCTTCGTCGAGGGCGTGCAGGAAACGGGATCGATCTCTGGCGGTGAAGGGCGATGGGCCTGCGGAGATCGTTCCCGACTCGCGCAGGCCAGCCATCAGCTCGCGAGTGGCGAGCGCCCCGCCGATGCCTTCGTCGGTGAACGGCCGGCCGTCCGGCGCCAGCACCTGCGCGCCGCCTCCGAGGCAGCGCGCGGCGAGCCGGATGTCGGCCGAGACGACGATGTCGTCCGGTCCGGCGCGTGCGGCGATCCAGTTGTCGACGTCGTCGAGCTGACCGCCCGCCACGACCACCAGCTCGATCGCCGCAGCGAGTGGCACCTGCAGTCGTGAGTTCGCCACCACGACGACCGCCACGCCCAGACGCCGGGCGACGCGATAGATCTCCTCCTTGACCGGGCAGGCATCGGCATCGACGAGGATTCGCGGCATGCAGCCCGCTAGTCGAACCAGAGGTACTGGTAGGCCACGCTGAAGGTGTTGAAGTTCGAGCCGACGCGGGCGGTGACGCCGCGGGCCGCCAGCAGCTTGATCGTGTGTCCGCGCTTCAACGGCACCGAGAGCGTCGCGCCGAGCCGGCTATTGTCCTGGCGGGTCGCGGAGCGGACGTCATCGGCGTAGGTGCGCCCGCCGGTGTAGTAGGTCGCGTCGAGCGCCAACCAGAGTTGCGGCCGGAAGGTGTAGCCGGCGTGTCGCTGAACCGTCCAGAGAGGGTCCTGGGAGCGCACCACCGTGCCCGGAAAGAAGCTCTCGTTGTCCGCGAAGAGCCAGACGCCCGCCGCCGCTTCGAGTGTCCAGTGGCCGAGGGGACTCGACAGACCCAGCTCCGGCTTGACGGCCCAGCGATGCGAGCCGATGTTGATCAGTTTCGTCCGGTCGTACTCGCCGGTCGGCGCATTGACGACGAGGCTGAAGCCGAGCGTCGTCGCCGGGGGCCGGGCGGCAAACTCCCGGCGCGCGAGCGCCGGGCCGCCGAGGAGGTTGACGGCGAAGCGGGCGCGCACGTCCGCGAGGCCCGAGCGGGTGACGCTCCGGCGCTCCTCGAAGACATTGCCGGAGATCGAGCCCCACGCCCCGGGGACCGCGACGGCGGCGGTGGCGAGGCGGCCGAAGAGGCTGAACGACCGGCCGTAGGAGAGGCTCGTCGAATTCAGGCTGGCCGAGACGTCGGAGAGCGGCGACGCGGGATCGAAGACGACTTCGCCGGACTGGTAGGTGTAACCCAGGACGAGGAAGTTCGTGCCGACCGGCGCCGGGGCGTAGGCGCGGGGCTCGAGCTCCTGCGCGGCCGCGCCTTGGGCCGCGAGCGTCAGCGCCAGCATCCAGCCGAGGAAGGAGAGATTCGAGCGTCGCAGGGCGGAGGCTAGAGGCGGCATAGCAGGTCAGGCCCGGTGGTGACGGATTCGACGATGTGCGGCACGGGAATGACGACTCTCACGGCAGGGTTTCCGACCAGGCCGCGGCGTCGCCGGACTCGAAGTCGCCGCGGAAGAGGGCGACGAACTCGTGGAGATCGATCTGTCCCGGGTCGTTGGTCACCGCGAGGCCGGCGGCGAGCATCCGGCTCATCGACTGGTCGAGGTAGACGCGGAAGGCGCTCGCCGGATCGTCGGGATCGGCCGAGGGCGCCGGCCACGGCGGGCTGAAACCGTTGGCGAGGAAGGCCGGGATCAGGATGTTTTCGACCGACCAGATGTCGGCCGCCACCGGGTCGCGGCTGGCCACGAGCTCGTTGCGGCGGGTGGCTCCGGCGTAGGGAGTCGACGGTCCGGTGGTGGGGTTGCCGTTCACCCAGATCGCGTCGAGCAGATTGAGATCCGGCGGCCGGATCTCGCCGAGCAGCGCCCCCAGGATGCCGTAGCGGATGGCGCTGTGCGAGCTCGTCGAGAGGCTGTCGGTCACCAGCCCCATGAAGTTCTTGACGCACGCGGTGGCGCCGTACACGGCGTGATGGGACTTGAGCACCGGCAGATTCAGGAGCTTGAGCCGGTCGCGGTCGTAGGTTGCGGTAAGGGGATTCCAGACGCCGTCGCGCAGGCTGACATAGGTTCCCGCGGCGCTGCGGAACTTGGGATACGAAAGCCGGCCATGGATCGTCGCGTCGTAGAGGTAGAGCACATAGCCGTCGCGGGCGTCACCGGCCGAGTACTCGGAGACCTCGGTGCCGCGTATCGCCGTCCAGTCGAACTGCGAGACGGCGAATCCGAGGTTCGCAAAGTGCAGGACGACGTCGTGCGGCGAGAGCCCGGGGTCCTCGGCGTTGTTCGACGCGCGGTCGAAGTTGGCCACTGCGGCGAACTGGGCGTTCTCCGCCACGACGATCTCGCCGGTGAAACCGTCCGGGTGGTCGACGAGCACGCGCACCAGCCCGCGCAGCAGGTCGGTATTCGTCCCGCCGCGCTCGGACCACTGATAGTTGATCTTGATCACCACCACATCGTCGGAGCCGACGATGCCGTCCGGGCCGGCGAGCGGAGTGACCGTCGCGGAGCGGTAGATCTTGAGGCCGCTGCGTCCCATGAGCGCGACGAGGTCGTCGACGCAGCGGAAGCGGTCGCCGACCGGTCGCTCGGCGCAGCCCGCGGCGTGAAAGACCTCGGCGCGATAGTTCGCGGGAGCGGCGAGCACCGGTCCCGGGGGCGCCGCCGCTACCCGGCCGAGGTAGCCCCAGGCGAGGCAGCCGGCGAAGAGGGCGACTCCGGCCGTCGCGCGGCCGGCGGTCGATCGCGCGACCGCCAACAGTCGGCGCCGCAAGGCGACCAGCCCAGCGGCCGCCGGCGCGCCGAGCGCGAGCGCGGCGGTGGCGAGTGCCGCACGCTGGCAGGGATAGGCGAGGCGGCTGGGCCGCCGTCCACTGCGCAGCACCAGCCAGGCGAGAGAGAAGAGGCCCGCCAGCAGCGAGTGGGCGAGCAGCCAGCGCTCGAACGTCCGGCGCCACGGACCGCGCGATGGCGGCCGGTCCGCTGGGCCGAAGGAGTGCCCGCCAGGAATCTGCATGAACTTCCTCCGCCGCCAGCCTGCGCTGCTGCCGGCGCGCGCGACAACCCCCTTTCGGGCGGGGTGAGCGCGTGTACGATGGCTGCCGGGTGACGATCGATCCGATGGAGTTCCCGCGCCTCACTCCCCGCCGCTTCGCGGCGCGCACACTGCCGGGCCTGCTCCTTGCCCTGGCGAGCCGCGAACCGGACAGGCGCTTCCTGCGCTTCCTGGCGCCGCCGGCGACCGCAGGTGGCGCCGGCGGCGCGTCGAATCCTCCGCGTACGCTGACCCGCGCCGCCTTCGCGGCCGGCGTCGGCCGGGCGGCCCACTTCCTGCGCTCGGTCGGTGTCGGGCCCGGCGAGCGCGTGCTGCTCTTGGCCGAAAACTCGCCGGAGTGGCAGATGGTGGCGCTCGGCGCGCAGCTCTTGCGCGCCGAGCCGGCGGCCCTCTTCGCCAGCCTCGGCGCGGAGGCCGTCGCAGGGATCGCGCGCCGGGTTCGGCCGCGAGTCGTCTTCGTGTCGAGCGCCGCGCAATGGGACAAGCTCGCGGCGGCTGCGCCGGAGCTCGTCGCCGGTGGTCTCGCGGCGGTCGTCACCTACGAGGGTCTTGCCGCGCCCCCCCTGCCGGAGGGCTTCGCGGTCGTGCCGCTCGTTGCGATCGTCGGCGACGGCGCGCGCGGCCTGGCTTTCGCGGAGCTCGCGGCGCTCGCCGCAGCGGTCGGCGAAGACGACCCGTTCCTCCTCCTGTTCACCAGCGGAACGACCGGCCGCGCGAAGGGCGTGCGTCTGGCGCAGCGCGCGATGGTGCACGCGCTCGACGCCGGCCAGGTCGCCGTGGCGACGACCGAGAGCGATGTCGGCCTCCACTTCCTGCCCTTCGGCCATATCGCCGGCCATGCCCAGTTCACCCTCGCCCTGGCGCAGGGGCACGAGCTGATCATGGTGGCGCGGCGCGAGGAGCTCGAGCCCGGCCTGGCGCTTCAGCCGACCTACTTCTTCTCCGTCCCTCTGGTGTACGAGCGCATGCGCGACGCGGCCGAGGCAAGAATCGCTGCGCTCCCGGCGCCGCTGCGGGCGGCGGTCCGTGGCGCCCTGGCTGCGGCCGGCCGCCATCGCCTCGCCGGCTCGCGCACATTCGGCGATTGGCTCGGCACCCGTCTCGCCGACCTGCTCGTCGGCCGCGCCTTGCGGGCCAGACTGGGCGGCCGCGTGCGCGGGCTCTTCGCCGGCGGCGCGCCGGCTCCGCCGGAGCTCTTCCGCTTTTTCGAAAGCCTCGGCATTCCGCTGGTCGAGCTCTACGGCATGAGCGAGACGGCGGGGATGATCTCGTCGAACCTGCTCGCGGGGCCGCGCCGGGAGAGCTGCGCCGGCCTGATTACAGCCGACCACGAGGTGCGCTTCAGCGTCGACGGCGAGCTCGCCAACACGTTCCGCGAGGTCGAGCGCGCCGCGCAGCGGCCGACTCTGAACGTCACCGTGTTCCGCAAGGGCCAAGAAGTCACCGGCACGGTCGACACCGTTTCGCTCGACGGTCTCGGGATCGACCGCGT
>JBGARM010000174.1:0-6493 GCA_044230215.1 Thermoanaerobaculia bacterium
TCGAGCGCCACCGCGTCCACCGGGAAGAGGCCGCAGGTCGCGCCGTACTCGGGCGCCATGTTGGCGATCGTCGCGCGGTCGGCGAGGCGGAGATTCTCGAGGCCGGGGCCGAAGAACTCGACGAACTTGCCGACCACCCCCTTCTTGCGCAGCATCTGGGTGACGGTGAGGACGAGATCGGTGGCCGTCGCGCCTTCGGGGAGCTTGCCGGTCAAGCGAAAGCCGACCACCTGCGGGATGAGCATCGACACCGGCTGGCCGAGCATCGCGGCTTCGGCTTCGATGCCGCCGACTCCCCAGCCCAGGACTCCCAGGCCGTTGATCATCGTGGTGTGCGAGTCGGTGCCGACGAGGGTGTCGGGGTAGGCCCAGCCCTCCTCCTGCATCACCACCCGCGCCAGGTACTCGAGGTTCACCTGGTGGACGATGCCGGTCGCCGGCGGCACGACGCGGAAGTTGCGGAACGCCTTCTGCCCCCAGCGCAGGAAGAGATAGCGCTCGTGGTTGCGTTCGAACTCCTTCTGGCTGTTGAGCAGGAGCGCCGCCTCCGTGCCGTACTCGTCGACCTGCACCGAGTGGTCGATGACCAGCTCGACCGGCTGCAGCGGGTTGATCCGGTTCGGGTCACCGCCCATCGCCGCCATCGCATCGCGCATCGCCGCGAGGTCCACGACCGCCGGCACGCCGGTGAAATCCTGCAGCAGCACGCGCGCCGGCATGAAGGCGATCTCGCGCGACGGGGCCGCGGCGGGATCCCAGCGGCAGAGGAAGTCGATCTCCTCGGCGGCGACGACTTTGCCGTCCTCGCGCCGCAGGAGGTTCTCGAGCAGGATCTTCAAGGCATACGGCAGGCGGGTGAGGTCGTAACCGCGCTTCTCGAGCGCGGCGAGACGGGCGATCTTCAGACTCTCCCCGGCAACCGCGAGGGTACCGTGACTGGCGAAACTATCTTTCATGGGGTGGGCTCCCTTCCCGAAGCGGACCGAGGCGAAACAGGCACCTGAACGATATCGCACGGGCGCGGGTAGACTCAGGGCGAGGGCGCCCATGTCCGATTCCCCTATCCCCGCTGCCGGCCGGCGCGGCCGGCCCGTGCCAGCGGCCAAATCGCCGCAGCTCTTCCGCCGCCTGGTACGCTGCGAGAGCTGTTTCAAGCAGTTCGACGCCGGAGAGCTCGCCCCCGGCGAGCGTTTCCGCTGCCTGTGCGGGGCGGTGCTCCAAGTCCCCGCAAGCGCCGCGCAAGAGGCGCCGGTGGTGCGCTGTGCCTCCTGCGGCGCACCTCGAGCGGCCGGCGCCGTCGACTGCACCTTCTGCGAGGCTCCATTCGTCCTCGGCGAGAGTGAGCGCAACACGCTCTGCCCGGTCTGCGCCGCGCGCATCGGCGACCAGCAGCGCTTCTGCCACAGCTGCGGCACGCGGATAGCGCCCGAGGCGGTCGCCGGCGGACGCACCGAGTTCTCCTGTCCCTCCTGCAAGCCGGCGCGCCAGCTCTCCAGCCGGCGGATCCCCGACTCGACGACGGCGCTCGCCATGCTCGAATGCGGCAGCTGTGCCGGCGTCTGGCTGGGCCACCCGACCTTCGATGCCCTGCAGGAGCGCGCCCGGCGAGAGGTTGTGGTCCGGCGCGCCTTCGCCGGCAGCTCGGGCGTGATCCTCGACGTCTGCGGCAGCCACGGGCTCTGGTTCGACGCCGCCGAGCTCGAAGCCACCCTGGCGTGGATCCGCGGCGGCGGCCTGTCGCGCGCCGAAGAGCGGCTCGCCGCGGAGCGCAAGGAGGCCCTCCGCCGCGAAGCGGCCGCCAAGCAGGAGTTCCGCGAGGTCGTCGCCGAGAAGCCGGCCGACGCGCAGTGGCTCGATCTCCTGGGCGAGCTGGTCGACATCGTTCTCGGCGCGGTCGGCCGCCGGCGATGACGGCGGAGCGAGCGCCCTGCCGCCCTGCCGGAGCGGATAGAATCGCCGCGTGCCGTCGCCGTCAGCCCTCGCCCCGCCGCTGCTGCTCCTCGCCATGCCCCAGGTGGCCGATCCGTACTTCCGCAAGAGCGTCGTCCTGCTGCTGGCGCACGAAGACGAGGGGAGCTTCGGCTTCATCGTCAATCGCCGCACCGAGCTCAAGGTGGCGGAGATCCTCACCGACCTGAAGCTGCCGTGGGGGGGCGACGCGGGGGATCTGGCGCAGTTCGGCGGGCCGGTGCAGCCGCAGGTGGGAACGGTCCTCTTCTCCGGCGCCGGCGACGAGATCCCGCCGCTTGCGGCCGCGACGGAAGTCTTCCCCGGCATCCACCTGACGCAGCACATCGGCGAGCTCGCGACCCTCGCCGGCCGGCCGCCGCACCGCTTCCGCCTCTTCCTGGGCTATGCCGGGTGGGGCGAAGGCCAACTGGTGAGCGAGATCCTGCGCAACGACTGGTTGATCGCGCCGGTCGATGCCGATCTCGTCTTCGGCGAGACGACCGAAGCGGTCTGGGAGGCGGCCGTCTCCTCGGTCGGGGTCGATCCCTCGACGCTGCCGGCCTGGACCGCCAACGAGCCCGAGAGCCCGGCGAACTGATGGCCGCGCCGCGCCAGGAATCCTCCGCCGGGAGCTCCCGCGACGGAGCGGGCGGCCGCGAGTCGCTCGATCCGATCTCCGAGTTCCAGACTCTCTTCGCCCGCATCTCCCAAGACGCCCCGACCGACCCGACCGCCATGACGCTGGCGACCGCCGACGCCTCCGGCGCGCCGAGTGCCCGCATGGTCCTGCTCAAGGGGGTCGACGCCCGCGGCTTCACCTTCTTCACCAACTACGACAGCAGGAAGGGCCGCGAGCTCGCCGCGAATCCGCGCGCGGCGCTTTGCTGGCACTGGGCCTGGCTCGAGATGCAGGTGCGCGCCGAAGGAGCAATCGAGCGCCTCGGCGCCGACGAATCGGATGCCTACTTCGCCACCCGCCCGCGCGGGTCGCAGCTCGGCGCCTGGGCCTCGTACCAGAGCCAGCCGCTCGACTCGCGCTTCGCCCTGTTGCGGCGGGTGATCGCGACCGAGGCCCGCTACCTCGGACGGCCGATTCCGCGGCCGCCGCACTGGGGGGGCTTCCTCCTGCGGCCGCACGCCATCGAGTTCTGGCAGGGCAAGAAGAGCCGCCTGCACGAGCGTCGGCGATTCGAGCTTCACGCCGGCGCCTGGCGCTGCGATCGGTTGAGCCCGTGAGAGCGCCCGGCGGAGCGACGACCGTTTCCGAGCAGCACTCCGCCGGCGGGCTGGTGGTCCGGGGCGACGAAGTGCTGCTCATCGCCACCGCCGGCGGACGCCGCTGGCAGCTGCCCAAAGGCCACCTCGAAGCGGGCGAGCTGCCGGCCGAGGCGGCAGTCCGCGAAGTGCGCGAGGAGACCGGCGTCACCGGCACGATCGTGGCGCCGCTCTCCGGCGTCGACTACACCTTCGTCGAGCGCGGCCGGCGCCGGATCAAGAAGCACGTCGACTACTTCCTGCTGGCCTATGAAAGCGGCAGCGAGGCCGACTTCGAACCGCGCGAAGTGGTCGCCGCGCGCTGGTTCTCCTGGCCCGAGGCGATCGCCAAGCTCTCGCACGCCAACGATCGCCGGGTCGCCGAGCAGGCCTGGGGTCTCGTGCGCGAGCGCCAGGGCAACCCGCTTCCTAACGGAGACGAATCATGAGAATGCTGGTGCGCATCTTGCTGAACGGCGTCGGCCTCTGGGCAGCGGCGAAACTCCTGCCCGGGATCCACTACGAGGGGGGGCTCCTCTATCTGTTCCTCGCCGGCTTCGTCCTCGGCGCGGTGAACCTCCTGGTCAAGCCGATCGTCACGATCCTGTCGTTGCCGTTCGTCGTCCTGACGCTGGGTCTCTTCTTCCTCGTCATCAACGGCCTGATGGTCTGGCTGGTGGATTTCTTCCTCGCCGGCTTCCGCGTCGACAGCTTCCTCTGGGCGATGGCGGGCGGACTCTTCCTGGCCTTCTACAACATGCTCCTGCGCGCGCTGTTCGACAAGGAGTAGCACTGACCGCAACGGCCAAGAAGGGCACGAGCCCGCGTCCGAAGCGCCATCGCGAGTCGGCCGCGGAGCTCGCGGCGCGCTCCGCCGAGATCCTGGCGCGGCTCAAGTCCGCGTACCCGGAGGCGCACTGCGCCCTCGACCACGCCAACGCGCTCGAGCTCGTGGTGGCGACGGTCCTTTCGGCGCAGTGCACCGACGTGCGGGTCAACCTGGTCACTCCGGCGCTCTTCGCGGCCTGCCCGACGGCCGCCCACTACGCGCAGATTCCGCTCGAGAATCTCGAGGCGTTCATCCAGTCCACCGGCTTCTTCCGCAACAAGGCGAAGTCGCTCCAGGGCCTGGGCCGGGCGCTCGTCGAGCGCCACGGCGGCGAAGTGCCGCGCACGATGGAGGAGCTCGTGAGGCTCCCAGGGGTCGGCCGGAAGACCGCCAACGTCGTCCTCGGCAACGCCTTCGGCCTGAATGAAGGCGTCGTCGTCGATACCCACGTCGGCCGCCTCGCCGGCCGCCTGGGCCTCAGCCGCGCCACCGATCCGGTGAAGATCGAACAGGACCTGATGCCCCTCTTCCCGCGCGAAGACTGGACCCTCCTCTCCCACCTCCTCATCGACCACGGCAGGAAGATCTGCAACGCCCGCAAGCCCCTCTGCGCCAGCTGCCTCCTCGCCGACATTTGTCCCTCGGCGCAGATCTAGTGCGAAGGGGTTCACCGCCATGGCGTCGGCCTTCGAGTACACTTCGCGCCCGATGATCGGCGACAATCGCGGGAGAGTGGCGGTGGTGACCGGGGCGAGCTCCGGGTTCGGCGCGGCGACGGCGCGGGCACTCGCGGGGGCGGGGTTCTCGGTCGTCCTCGGGGCGCGGCGGGTGGAGCGCCTGGCGGCGATCGCCGGGCCGCTGGGGGCGCGGTTTCACGCCCTCGACGTCACCGACGACGAGAGCGTCGCCGCCTTCTGTGCCACTCTCGAACGGGTGGACGTGCTGGTCAACAACGCCGGCAACGCCTTCGGCGCCGAGAGCCTCGCCGCCTCGATCGACGACAAGTGGCGCGCCATGTTCGAGCTCAACGTGCTCGGGGTGCTGCGGATGACGCGCGCCCTGCTGCCGAAGCTCGTCGCCTCGGGCGACGGCCTGGTGGTCAACCTGGGCTCGATCGCCGGCGTCGAGACCTATCCCGGCGGCGGCGGCTACACCGCCTCGAAACACGCCGCGCACGCCCTCACCCGGACGCTGCGGCTCGAGCTCCTCGGCCAGCCGGTGCGGGTCACCGAGATTCTCCCCGGACTCGCCGAGACCGAATTCGCGCTGGTCCGCTTCGACGGCGACCGCGAGCGCGCGAAGAAGGTCTACGAAGGAATGACGCCGCTCGTGGCCGAGGACATCGCCGAGGCGGTGCGCTGGGTGGCGAGCCTGCCGTCCCATGTCGACATCGACGAGATCGTCATCCGGCCGCGCGACCAGGCGACGGCGATGCTGGTGCACCGGCGACCCAGGGAGTGAAGCGATGAGACTCACCCGTTCTGCGCGCTTCGCCCGCCGCGCCGTGCCGGCGATCTGCGCCGTCGTCGCTCTCGCGACTTCGGGCTGCGACATGTTCGAGCCCAAGGATCCGGGGGAGCGCATCTACCGCAAGCTCTGTTCCTCCTGTCACGGCATCGACGGGCGCGGCAATACGGTGCGCTACATGAGCAACGACTGGGCCGATCTCACCGACAACAGCTGGAAGACCTACGGCGACGACGGCTCCATCGAAACGACCATCCGCGAAGGAGTCTTCGGCCAGATGCCGGCGCGCCCCGAGCTCACCCGCGAGGAGATGAGCGCCCTGCTCGGCTACCTGCGCAAGCTGCGCGGGGAGACCTCGGAGTGAGCGCTGGCCGGCCGCGCTGGTCGCGGCCGCGCGGCGCCTCCGGGCTCCGCTGCGGCGCCGGAGCGGCGGCCGTCGCAGTCGCGCTGGCGCTCGCCGGCTGCGGCTCGCCGACCTCGGGCAAGTCCGCCGCCGAGCTCTACGACGAGCACTGCACGCGCTGCCACGGCGCCGATGGCCGGGGCGACCCGCGCGCGCTCTCCCTGTCGCCGAACTCCGACCTGTCGCGCTCGCAGCTCGTCCGGCGGCGGGCGCGTGGCCCGATCTACCTGCGCATCACCCAGGGGTACGGCTCGATGCCGGGATTCGCCCACAAACTCGAGCGCGGCGACGTCGAGCTGCTCGTCGACTACGTGCTCGCTCTCGAAGCGCCATGACAGCGAGGTAGGGGTATGGACCCGAAACGCCTCAAAGATGTACACGATCGCCTGGAGTCGCTCGACGACCGGCTCTCCTGTCGTCTGCGTGCGCGCGGCGCCGGACCGGGGCGCGCCAGCCTCGAGCAGATCGAAGACCGCCTGCGCGACGTCACCGAGTACACGCTGGAGCTGCGCACGCTGGTGCAGGATCTGCTGCTCGGCCTGGTGGCCCGGCCCGAAGCGGAACCGCCGGAGCGCTAGCGCGACGCCCTG
>JBGARM010000175.1:0-6483 GCA_044230215.1 Thermoanaerobaculia bacterium
TGAATGCCGCATTCCAAAGTCGTGCAAGCTCTTCACCAAGTCCGGCGAGAACTGGCTGCCGCTCGGCGAAGTGCCCATCGCGGTCGATCGCTGGTGCGAACTGAAGTTCAAGCCCCAGGCCGCGACAAGCATCAAACTCGAAGTCGTCATGCAGGATGGCTGGGCGGCGGGCATCCACGAATGGAAAGTCTCACCCGTCGATCCGGACGATTGAGCGCAGAAGGGGCACGCCACCGCTCGCCGACTCACATCACCCGGGGTCGATGCTTCATCGCCTCCCGGATCACGGCCCGCACCCGCTCCAACTCCGGCCCCTCCGGCAACATCCGAGGCGGCCGCACCGCCGCCCGCGACCGGCGGCGCTCTGCCGCCCCGGGGAGCGCTGGTGACCGAGCTGCTGCTGGCGCTGGGCGGCATGCTGGCGCTGCGCTTCGCGCCGCGCCTGGCCTGGAACTTTCGACTGCAACGCGAACGAGTGCGCGACGGCGCCTCGCTGCGCGTGGTCATCGCCGGCGCGGGCGCCTCGGGCGAGCTGCTGGTGCGCGATCTTTCGCGTTCGCGCGACCACAACTATCTCGTCCTCGGCTTCGTCGACGACGATCCGAACAAGCAAGGCACCGTGGTGGCCGGCCGGCCGGTGCTCGGAGCGCTCGATGCGCTCCCGGCGGTCGTTGCCAAGCATCGTGCCGAGTTGATCCTCATCGCCATCTCCTGCCTGCCGCCGGCACGCCTGCGCGAGCTGCTGTCGCTCTGCTCCCGCCTGCAGGTGCGGTTCAAGATGCTGCCGCCCTCGCATGCCGTAGGTCTGCGCACGGGCTCGGGCGAACTGCGAAGTCTGGCGCCCGAGGACCTGCTGCCGCGGACCGAGGTGCGCTTCTCGGCGACGGCGCGGGCGCAATGGGTGGCCGGGCGGTCGGCGCTGGTGACCGGCGCAGCCGGATCGATCGGCAGAGAGCTCGCGCGGCAGCTCCTCGAGGCCGGCGCGCGGCGTCTGGTCCTGCTGGATCAGGACGAGAATGGGCTCTATCTGCTCCAACGCGCTCTGGCGGAGCGCTTCGGCGGGCGGGAAATCGTCGCCGAGGTCGCCAATGTGCGCGATGCCGTGCGCTTACACGAGCTGTTCCAGCTCTGGCGGCCCCAGGACGTGCTGCACGCCGCCGCCCACAAGCAGGTGCCGCTGCTCGAGGGGGCGCCGGCGGAGGCTGTGAAGAGCAACGTCGTCGGGACGCGCAATACGATCGCCGCGGCCGCGGCCGCGGGAGTCGAGCGTTTCGTGCTCATCTCGACCGACAAGGCGGTCCGTCCCACCAGCGTGATGGGGGCGACCAAACGGGTCGCCGAGATGGTCGTGCTGCGGTCGGCCGACGCCATCGCGCGGCCCTGCGTGGTGCGCTTCGGCAACGTGCTCGGCTCGGCGGGCTCGGTGGTGCCGCTCTTCGAGCGCCAGATCGCCGAGCGTCGTCCGGTCACCGTCACGCACCCGGAGGTCGAGCGCTACTTCATGACCGTCTCTGAAGCGGTCGGCCTGGTGCTCGAGACGGCCTACAACGACTACGGCGAGGTGTGCACGCTCGAGATGGGCGAGCCGATGCGAGTCCTCGACCTCGCGCGGCACATGATCACCATGGCCGGGTTGGTGCCGGATCTCGACATTCCAATCGTCTTCACCGGCCTGCGCGCGGGCGAGAAGATGACCGAGGACCTGACCGAAGGGGACGAGGTCTGCCGCCGGCTCGACTGCGGAGTGACGGTCACCAAGGGCACCGTGATGCCGGTGGATTTCGAGTTCCAGCTGCAGCGCCTGATCGAGGCCGCCGCAGCCGGCGAACAGGAGCGTATCCGTCCTCTCCTGCGCGCGCTGATTCCCACCTTCGAGCCCCGGGACGGCGCGCAGCCCGCGAGCGCGACCGCCGCAGAGCGGACGACGACGGCCGCCAGCGGACTCCGTTGACGACGCCGAGGCGTTGAGCCGGATGGGCGAGAATCGGCCTCGCCTGGCGCTGCTCAGTCAGGATCTATCGCAACCGGGAAACGGCGTGCGCTCGGTCGTCGGTTTCCTGCATCGGGTCGCCTGCGAGGTGGGCTACGAGGTCGAGCTGCTTTCGGCCGCCACCTCGGCGCGCGATTGCACGCTGGCGCGGCTGCTCGCTCCCGGCTCCTGGGAGCGCGGCCCGCAGGTAGAAAGGCGACCGGAGCCCCCGCTGCCGCACGATCATTTCGGCGCTTTCCTCGCCGAGCTCGAGTTCCAGCGCTACCGGCCGAGCGCTGCCCTCAGCCGCCGGCTCGACCGTTGCGATCTCGTCCAGGTCGTGGCGGGCACGCCGGTGTGGGCGAGCCTGGCGCGCGACACCCGCGTGCCGGTCGCGCTGCAGGTCGCCTCGCTGAGTCGGGTCGAGCGCGCCAGCGCGCTCGGCACGCAGCGTGGCCTGCGCCGGCTTTGGACCGCGGCCATGACGGCGGCGAACGCCCGCGGCGAGCGCCGCGCTCTCGCGCGGGCCGATCTGGTTCTGGTCGAGAATCGCGCCATGGCCTCCTGGCTCGGCAGCGGTCCGGCGGCGGGGCGTGTCGTCCTCGCTCCCCCCGGAGTCGATGTCCAGCGGTTCCGGCCGGCCGAGGAGCCGGCGGCGGAATACTGGCTGAGCGTCGCCCGCTTTGCCGACCCGCGCAAGAACCTGGGCCTGCTCCTGCGCGCCTATGCGGGCGCCAAGGCGCTGCGCCCGGGCATCCCCCGGCTCGTCCTCGCCGGCTCTTCCGGCCCGACGGCGCGCGACCTCGCCCTGGCGGCGGAGCTCGGGATCGCCGCCGACCTCGAGCTGCGCGGCGGAGTCAGCGAGGCGGCGTTGGCCGAGCTCTACCGTCACGCCGCCCTCTTTCTCCTCTCCTCCGACGAGGAGGGTTGGGGACTGGTCCTCGCCGAAGCGATGGCCAGCGGGATTCCCGTCGTCGCGACGCGCACGCACGGCGCCGCCGAGATCGTCCGCGACGACGAAACCGGATTCCTCGTGCCGATCGGCGATGCCCAGGCGCTCGCGGCGCGCGCCCTCACGCTGCACGACGACCCGGAGCGCGCGGGCGCCATGCGGCGCGAAGCGCGGCGCGTGGCGGAGACGACGCTTGCGCTCGAGGTCTGCGGCCGACGCTTCGTGGCGGGCTGGCAGAGCCTCCGGACGCACGGTCGCGGCGCCGCAGCGGCGCTCGCATGAAAGCCGAGACCTCTACCCCCGATGTCCGGGCGGACGTCCTCTTCGTCTGTGGCTACTACGCTCCGGCGCTGCGGGCCGGCGGCGGGGCGCGGGCGATCGAGAACACGGTCGCGCATTTGGGCGGCCGGTTGCGCTTCGCCGTCCTCACCCGCGATCACGACGTCGGCGAGGCGCGGCCGTTCGGAGATCCGCCGTCCGGACGCTGGGTCGGACGTGAACAGGCCGCGGTCTACTACGCCCCGGAGCGCGAGCTCGGCCTGCGCGCGCTGCTCGCGCGGGTGCGCGAAGCCGATCCGAAGGTGATCTACCTCAACAGTCTGTTCTCCGTTCTGGCGATCCGAATACTGCTGCTGCGGCGCTGGAGCCTACTCGGGCGACGCAGCGTCGTCATCGCGCCCGAAGGCGAGCTCGGCCGGGGTGCGCTCGCCATCCGTCCGCTGCGCAAGCAGCTCTACCTGCGTCTCGCGCGGCTCACCGGCCTCTATCGCGGCGTCCTGTGGCGGGCGGCGTCCGCGCCGGAGGAGAGGCTCGTGCGTGCCTGGTTCGGCGATCGCGCCCGGGTGGACGTCGTCGCCAGCCTTTCGCCGCCGCTCGCCGCGATTCCCGCGACCGCCGCGGTTCCGCCACGGGCCCTCGCGCGCCGCCGGCGCGGCGAAGTCGAGCTGCTCTTCGTCTCGCGCATCAGCCCAAAGAAGAACCTCCTTTTTCTGCTGGAGGCTTTGCGGGGAGTGCGGGCTCGGGTCCACCTCCGATCGAGGATCGCGCCTATTGGCGGCGCTGCGAGCGGGCGCTGGCCGCGCTGCCGGAGAACGTGCGCGTCACCCAGCATGGCGCGCTCGCCGCCGCGCAGGTGCCGCCGCTCATGGCGCGCTACGACACGATGGCGCTGCCTACCCTGGACGAGAACTACGGCTATGTCGTCCTCGAGGCTCTGGCCGCCGGCTGCCATGTGCTGCTCAGTCCGCACACGCCGTGGTCCGACCTCGAGCGCGAAGGAGTGGGGCAGCTGCTCGAGGTCGACGATCCGTTGCGCTGGGGCGCGGCGATCGAGGCGCTCGCCGGGTGGAGCGAAGACGACTTCGCGCGCTGCCGCGAGCGCAGCGTCGCCTACGCCTGGCAGCAGCTGGCGAGCGACCGACCGGCGCAGGATCTCGAGCGCCTGCTGCGCGACGCCGCCGCGCTCGCCCGCTGACCGCTCCCGGCTCAGTCGAGCGTACAGTCGGCGATCAGGCCGTCGGCGAGCTGCGGCGCGATGGCGACGCAGAGATCGTTCACGCGATTGGCCCACCAGCGGTTGTGCGGTCGGTGTTCGGGGCCGAGGTCGTAGAAGAGAAAGTCTCTCACCACGAAGCCGTGCCGGGCCAGCAGGTGGCGAAGCGTCGCATAGGAGTAGTAGGCGACGTGGTCCGGATGCACCGGCTCGACGCGCCCGCCACGCCCGCGCAGGGCGTAGACGACGCCGCGCATGCCGCAATAGGCGTTCACCGTGGTGAGAATAAGGCGGGTCTCCTGCGTCATCAGGCGGCGGACTCCGGAGAGGAAGAGCCCGGGGTTCGACAGATGCTCGACGATCTCGCCGGCGACGATGACGTCGAAGCGCGGTGCCGGCTCGGGGAGCTCGAGCTCCTCGAGCCGCTCGAGGTCGGCGCGCAGCAGGCGCTCGAAACCGCGCGCGGCGAGGACGTCGAGGCCCTCCTGGTCGGCGTCCAATCCCCAGAGCTCCGCCGCTTCCGTCTGTAGCGCGAGGTGCAGCAGCGCGCGGTCGGCGAGCGCCGCCGCCGTGTAGGGCCAGTTGGTGCAGCCCAGATGGAGAACCCGCCTCCCGCGACACGCCCGACGCAGATAGTCGACCCGATCGACCAGCGGCAGCCGGCTCATCCGCGGTCCTCGGGGAGCGGAGCGGGCGCGGCCGGGACGGCGCGACCGATGCCGAGCGCTTTGAGCGCCAGCCCCCCGCAGTAGACCGCGAACGCAGCGAGAGCCTGGCTGCGCGAAGGGGCAGTGGCCCAGCGCACGCCGAGCTCGCGCCGGAGGTTGCGCGGGTGCCGGGCGTCGAGCAGGAGAGTGCGGAGGACCCGGGTCACGGGCAGCGTATGCAGCGGCAGCGGAACCTCGTTGGGCTGACACCAGACCAGCGCCCGCGGCGCGACGAGCGGTCGCCAGCCGGCGCGCCGCATCGCGGCGGCGTAGACGATGTCGGAATAGGCGTGCGGAAAGCGCCGCTCGTCCATGAGACCGACTTTGCGCACCGCGGCGGCCGGATAGAGCACGCAGTTGCCGACGATACCTTCGACCGGAAAAGGTTCTCGCGGCAGCTCCCAGAACGCGAGCTGCTGCGGAATCTGCCAGCCGCCGCGGCGCGTGCTCCAGGTCGGGGCGACCTGGAAGACCCGGTGCGGCAGATCCCAGCGCAGCAGCAGCGCGCCGACGATTGCCTCCGGATGGGCGCCCGCGCACGCCACGAGCTGCTGCAGGAAATCGCGATGGACGATGGCATCGTCGTTCATCGCCACGATATACCGCGGGTCGAGCCGGAGGGCGGCGGCGAGGCCGCGATTGGTGCCCGCGGTGTAGTGCAGCGTACCGTCGCCGGTCTCGATCTGGACCGCCGGGAAGTCGCGGCGGATCGCCTCTCCGGTGCCGTCCGTCGAACCGTCGTCGACGACGATGACGCGCACCTCGAGACCGCTGCGGTCGATGCGCGCCAGGCTGCGCAGCAGCCGCAGGGTGATCTCGCGCCGGTTGTGCACCGGCATGACGATCGCGACGCGAAGGAGATCGGCCATGCCTATCTACTCCGAAACCGACGCGATTCGCGGTGGACGCAGCGCCGCCACGAGGCGCTCGCGGAGCCAACGTACGTCGCCGCTGTCGAAGTGGCCCGAGAGCCGCAGGCAGGCGGCGAAAGCGACCGCGCCGAGACCGGTGGCTGCGGCGAGTGCCCACCAGGCGAGAGGCAGCCGGGTGAGCGCCCAGGCTTCGAGCAGTCCGGCGGCGGCGGCGGCGGCGAGCAGGAGGGCCGCGGTGCGCAGCCAACCGCGCCAGAGGAAGGAGCCGAATACCAGGCGCTCGACGCGGGCGACGTAGAAGGGGAGGCAGAGCATGCCGAGAAGGCGCGCCATGGCGACGCCGACGATGCCGTAGTGCGGCGCGAGCACCACGACGAGGCCCGATCCCAGCACCAGCCAAGCGAGCGTCAGGCCGGCATTGAGCGCCGGCCGGCCGAGCGCCTCGGCGACCTGCCAGGGCCCGATCGCGAGTGCCCTCAGGCCGAAAGCGA
>JBGARM010000176.1:0-6445 GCA_044230215.1 Thermoanaerobaculia bacterium
CTCCCGGCGCGGGCACCGAAGCGCGTGCCGTCGTGCGCCGTGAGGCGCAAGGCCTGCTGGCGCGTCTGGAGCGCCGCCTCGGCCCACCGCCGCCCTTGCAGCGCGGCAGCCGCGCCGCCCTGGCACCGAGGCTCGACGAGCCGACGCTGCTCGACATCGCGCCGACCCTGCTTGCTCTGGCCGGCATCCCGCCGGCCGCGGACATGCCGGGGCGGGTGCTGCGCGAGGGCTTCGTCCGGCTCGACGAACCGGTGCGCGTCGCCACCTACGAAAGTCCGAGCCAGCTCCCCGAGCCCAACGCACCAGCGACTCCGGAGCAGACCGCGGCTCCTGACTCCGCCGCCGACCAGGCGCTGCTCGAGCACCTCAAGAGCCTCGGCTACCTCTCCGGAACCTCCTCCAAGGGCGACCGCAACCTCGCAGCGATCGCCTTCGAGAATCGCGACTACCGCAAGGCAGCGCAGATGTACCAGGCGCTCGTCCAGCAGGAGCCGGAAGACGCGGCGCTGCGCGCGAGCTTTGCCGGCGCGTTGGGCGCGCTCGGGCGCTACGACGAAGCGATCGCGCAGCTCGACCGTTCGCTGGCGATCGACCCGCTGAACCCCGAGGGCCACCACAACCGCGGCGCGGCGCTCGAACGGTTGGGCCGCCGCGACGAAGCGGTCGCCGCCTATCGCGAGGCGGTGCGCTACCGCGGCGACTACGCGCCGTCGCTCGCGGCACTGGCGCGGCTCGGCGTCGCGCCGACGACCCAGGCGCCGCCGGCGAGCGCCGGCGAGCTGCGCGCCCGGGCCTTGGCCGAGGAGGCATCCCAACTGGCGCGGCGCGGCGACTACGCGGATGCGCTGGCGCGGATCGCCGAGGCCGAGCGGTTGGCGCCGCGTCTCGCCGTCGTCTGCCAGTATGAATCCAACGTCGCCTATCTCGCCGGCGACCGGCCGCGAGCGATCCGGGCGCTCGAGCGCTGCCTCAGGCTCGAGCCCGACAACGCGCTCTACCGCACCAACCTCGAGCGCCTGCGAACCCAACGGTGACCGCTCCACCCGGCAGGGCGACGGCCTGGCGTCAGGACGCATCCCTCGCCCTCGTGCTGATGCTCGCGCTGTTCGCGATCTATGCCATCGGCGCCTGCCGCACGATCTACGTCGGCGACAGCGGCGAGCTGGTCACCGCCGTCTACCTGCTGGGGATTCCGCACCCCACGGGCTATCCGCTCTACGTCCTTCTCGGCAAGCTGTGGACGCTCGCGCTGCCGCTCGGCTCGATCGCCTTTCGGATGAGTCTCTTCTCGGCCGCCTGCGCCGCGGCGACCGGCGCCCTGCTCTTCGCCACCGGGCGCACCGTCGGCCTGGGTCGCCGTGCAGCGCTCCTCGGGGCCGGAGGGCTCGCTTTCGCGCCGAGCTTCTGGGCAGAGGCCAACGTGCAACGCGTCTACACCCTGGGGGCGCTGTTCGTCGCTGCCGCCACCTGGACGGCGATGCGCTGGCACCGGCAGCCGACCACCGCGAACCTCGCGCTGGTCGCTCTCCTGTGCGGCCTGGGCGCGACCAATCACACCTACATGGCGGTCTTCGCGCTGGCGTTCGGGCTCTTCGCCGTCGCTGCCGATCCCGGTGTCCTGCGCCGCGGCGGGGACCTCGGCGCGGCGGCTTCGGCCTTCGCGCTCGGCCTGCTGCCCTATGCCTACCTGCCCCTCCGGTCGCGTTCCGACCCGGCGCTCGACTGGGGCAACCCGGAGACCTTCGACGGCCTCCTCGCCGTCGTGACGCGGCGCGGCTTCTGGGAACGCCGCTGGCTCGAGTCGCCGGGAGACTGGCTGGCGATCGCCGGCGACTGGTTGCGGAGTTCTCCGCGCGAGCTCGGCTGGGCCGGGGTCGCGCTCGTCCTCGTCGGCCTGGCGGCCGCGCCGCGCCGTCGGCAACCGTCCGCCGGGCTGGCGCCGCCGGCTTCGCGCGCTCCGCTCGCTCCGGTCACAGCGTTGGCGTTGCTCGCCCTCCTCGCCATGGCCGGCAATCTGATCGTCCTCGGCCTCCACGGCTCACGCTCGGACCTCTTTCTCTGGCATCGCTACTACATTCCGACCTACCAGCTGGCCGCCTTGCTCTCGGCGTGCGGCGTCCAGGCCTTGGCCGAGCGCCTGCCGGCCGGGTTGCAACACCTCGGCTGGCAGCGCGGAGTAGCGCGGCTCGCCGCGCTCCTGCCGACGCTCCTTCTGGCGCTGCCGCTCGCCCAGCTCGCGACCGGCTGGAGCGCCCAGGACCGCAGCCGCTACCGCATCGCCGAGGACTACAGCCGCCGCCTCCTCCACGAACTGCCGCCCGGCGCCGACCTGGCGGCCTCCGACGACAACATCCTCTTCGTGCTGCTCTATCTGCACCACGTCGAGGGCCTGCGCCCCGACATCAACCTGATCGCGCAGGGCGTCGGCGACGCGGCCCTGCCTTCGCTGCACTTCGATCCCTCCGCCAGCCGCCTCTATTTCACCCACCATCCGAACTGGCACGTCCCCGAGCTCGACGTCGCGCCCGAGGGACTCGCATTCCACGTCCTGCGGCAAGGCCTGCAGCCGCGACCGGTCGCGCTCGATCCCCGTCAACTGGAGGGCGAGGCCGACCCGCGGGTGCCGAAGGACTATCTGACGCACAACCTGATCGGCGAATTCCACTTCATGCTCGGGCTCAATCTCGAGCGCGCGAGCTGGGCGGAGGCCGAGCGCGAGTACGCCCGGGCTGCCGCGGCGGCGCCGGACAATGACGTCTTGCACTACAACCTCGGCCTGGTCTACGAACGCCACGGCGACCTCGCCGCCGCCCTCGCCGCCTTCGAGCGCTCGCAGGCGATCAATCCCCGTCACCTCGCCAGCCGGGGCGAGGTGCGCGCCGCCGACCGTGTCGCCGACCTGCGCCGCCGGCTCGCCGCTTCCCGGTAGGGCCGACCATTGGACGCTGCGCGCCTCTCTCTCATAGAATCCCTCTCCTCGCGAGAGCGGGCCGACGTAGCTCAGCGGTAGAGCAACTGATTCGTAATCAGTAGGTCCCCGGTTCAATCCCGGGCGTCGGCTCCATTTTTCGATTCCCGCGACCTCCGGAGACCTCCGATGGCATCGCGCCTGCTCCCTCTTGGCCGTCTCGCGGTGGGCTTCGCGAGCCTCGCGGCGGCCGGGCTTTCCCCATCCGCCGCCCAAGAGCCTTCCGCCATGAATTCCATCCCACAGCCAGCCAGCGCCGGTCCGGGGACGGTCGCCACTGCGCCGATCGCTGCGATCCGACCGCGCGTGTTTCGCGAGCACGGGCGCGAACGCGTCGACGACTACTACTGGCTGCGCGACGACTCCCGCAGCAACCCCGAGGTGCTGGCCTATCTCGACGCCGAGAACGCCTACACCGCCGCGGTCCTCGCTCCGACCGCGCCGCTCCAGGCCCGGCTCTACCAGGAGCTCGTCGGCCGGTTGAAGCCGGACGACGACCCGGTGCCGTATCGCAAGAACGGTTTCTGGTACTACCGCCGCTTCGAAACCGGCCGGGAATACGACCGGCTCTACCGCCGTCGGGGCTCGATGACCGCCCCCGAAGAGCTCCTCCTCGACCTCAACGAGCGCGCCCACGGCCACGACTACTACGCCCTCGGCGGCGGGGACGTGACCCCGGACGGCGGCCTCCTCGCCTGGACCGAGGACACCGTCAGCCGCCGGCAGTACACCGTCCACGTCCGCGATCTGGCAACCGGCGAGCCGCGCGCCGAGACGATCGCCAATTGCGCCGGCGAAGTGGTCTGGGCAAACGACAACCGCACTTTTTTCTACATCGAGAAGGATCCGGTGACGCTGCTCGGCTTCCGCGTCCGTCGCCACCTGCTGGGCAGCAACCCGGCGACCGACCCGGTCGTCTGGGAGGAGAAGGACAAGTCCTTCTACACCGAGATCGGCAAGACGAAATCGGGCCGGTTCCTCAAGATCCATTCGCAGAGCACGGTGGCGACGGAGGTGCGGCTGATCGACGCCGCGCGTCCCGCCGATCCGCCGCTGCTCTTCCTGCCGCGCGAACGCGACCACGAGTACTCCGTGGAGGACCTGGGCGACCGGTTCGTGGTGCGTACCAACTGGCAGGCGAAGAACTTCCGGCTGATGCTGGTGCCCGCCGCGACCACCGCCGACCGCTCCACCTGGCGCGACCTCGCAGCGCACCGCGACGACATTTTCATCGACGACTTCGAGGCCTTCCCCGGCTTCGTCGCCATCGCCGGGCGCTCCGCCGGCCTCCGCCGCCTGCGCATCCTGCCGCTCGATGGAGCCCCCGAGCGCTACCTCGAATCCGACGAGCCCGACGCCACCGCCTGGCTGGCCTACAACGCCGAGCAGCAGACGACGAAATTGCGCTACGGCTACACGTCGCTCCGCACACCGGTCTCGACCTTCGAGCTCGACCTCGCGAGCGGCGAGCGCACGCTCCTCAAGCAACAGCCGGTGCTCGGCGGCTTCGACGCCTCGCGCTACGTCACCGAACGCCTCTTCCTTGCCGCCCGCGACGGCGCCCAGGTGCCGGTTTCTCTGCTCTACCGCAAGGGCTTCGAGGCGAACGGCAAAGCGCCGCTGCTGATCGAGGCGTACGGCGCCTACGGCTACTCGAGCGACCCCTATTTCGACGCCGACGTCTTCTCGCTGGTCGATCGCGGCTTCGTCTACGCCATCGCCCATGTCCGCGGCGGGCAGGAGATGGGCCGCGAGTGGTACGAGAGCGGCAAGCTCCTCAAGAAGAAGAACACCTTCTTCGATTTCATCGACGTCACCGAGGGGTTGGTGGCGCGCCGCTACGGCGCGCCGGACCGCGTCTTCGCCCTGGGCGGCAGCGCCGGCGGGCTGCTCATGGGCGCGATCGCCACGATGCGCCCCGACCTCTACCGCGGCGTCATCGCCGCCGTGCCGTTCGTCGACGTGATCACGACGATGATGGACGAGTCGATCCCGCTGACCAGCAACGAGCTCGACGAATGGGGCGACCCCAAGATGAAGGAGAGCTACGACTACATGCTGTCGTACTCGCCCTACGATCAGGTGAAAGCGCAGAACTACCCGAACCTGCTCGTCACCACCGGCCTCTGGGACTCCCAGGTCCAGTACTACGAACCGGCGAAATGGGTGGCCCGGATTCGCGCCCACAAGACCGACAAGAACCTCCTGCTGCTCAAGACGAACATGGAGGCCGGGCACGGCGGCAAGTCCGGGCGCTTCGAGCGCCTGAAGGACACCGCCCTCTACTACGCCTTCATGCTCGACCTCGCCGGAATGCGCGACTGACGCCATGGCGTCCGCCGGAATCGATACCTCGGTCGCCCGTCTCGCCGGCCAGTTCGACGAGATCACCCGACTCGTCCGCTTCGAGCCCGCCCTGCTCGCCCTGCGCGCCGAACGCGTCTCGCAGTGGTCGATCGGCCTGCAGGTCGACCACATTCTCAGGGTGCTCGAATTCGGCCAGAGGGTGCTCGCGGAAGCGGATGCTCCCCTGCCGCGCGGAGTCAACCTGACCGGCCGCCTCGTGCTCGCCCTGGGGTGGTTTCCACGTGGAGTCGCGAAATCCCCCCAGCGTGTCCTGCCGGCGGAACAGCCTCCGGCCGAGCTCGCCGAGCGCGCCGCGCATCTGCGCCGGGTCTACTGCGAGACGCCGCTCTCTCCCGCGGTCTTCGCCGATCCGCGGCCGGTCTTTCCCCATCCGTTCTTCGGCGGCCTCACGGCAGCTCAGGGGTTGCACTTCCTCGGCATTCACACCCATCACCATCTCAAGATCGTCGCCGACATCCGGCGCGCCACCTAGCGCGCCGACGCCGGCCGGAGATCCCAGATGACCGACCCGCGTGCCCCCGAATATCGCCTGTCGCAGGCCGCCTCCGCCGGCGGATGCGCCGCCAAGATCGGTCCCGGCGATCTGCGGACCATGCTCGGCTCCCTGCAGTTGCCGTTCGCCTTCGACGAACCGGGAACGCGGGTGCTCGTCGGACCCGAGACGCTCGACGACGCCGGGGTCATGCTCTTCCGTGGTCAGGCGCTCATCGCCACGACCGACTTCATCCCGCCGGTCTGCGACGATCCTTTCCGCTTCGGCCGCATTGCGGCGACCAACGCGATCTCGGACGTCTACGCGATGGGCGGGCGCCCGCTCTTCGCGCTCAACCTCTGCTGCTTTCCGGCCGACGCTCCGCCGGCAGTCCTGGCGCAGATCCTCGCCGGCAGCGCGGCGGCGCAGGCCCCGGCCGCGCCGGCCAAGGCTGCTCGGACCGGAAAGCCGGCGAAGGCGCAGGCGGCGCCGCAACGCATCTACGAGGAGCGGGCGATGGGCGTCCTGTTCCTGCGGGCCGCCGAGCGCGCCGCGCTGTCGGAGCGCGAGCTCAACTTCTGCCGCATCGTGTCCAACGCCACGGCGGTCGCCCTGCGCAACGCGCGGATCCTGCAGTC
>JBGARM010000177.1:0-6398 GCA_044230215.1 Thermoanaerobaculia bacterium
GGACGGGATCGCCGACCGCTGGCGGCTCTTTCTGGCGCTCACCCACGGCGCCAAGCCGGTGATCACCGGAACGTTCACCCGGGACGGCTTCGCGCCGATGGTCGCCATGCTCGTCGCCGTCCGCGGCAGTGAACAGGCGCTCCGCGCGAGACCGCTCGCGCGGTTCGACTGCTGCCCGACCTCGCCGCTCACCTGGAGCGACCTGACTGCGTCGGCGCTCGTCGATGCGGCGCGCGCCGGCGTGCCGGCGAATCTCGTCGCGGTGCCGATGACCGGCGCGACGGCGCCGGTGACCCTGCGCGGCGCCCTCGTTCAGTTCGCCGCCGAGAATCTGGCGGGAGTCGCGATTCACCAGCTGGCGGCGCCGGGGGCGCCGCTCGTCTGGGGCGGTGCTCCCGCGGCCTTCGACATGCGGCACGGCAGCGCGGCGATGGGGGCGATCGAGAGCGCCATGCTCAACGCGGCGAACGCCCAGATCGGCCGTTCGCTCGGCCTGCCGACCCACGGCTACCTCGGGCTCTCGGACGCCAAGAGCCCCGACTACCAGGCCGGGATGGAGAGCGGGAGCGGCGCTCTCCTCGGGGCGCTCTCCGGGATCGACCTCGTCTCCGGGCCTGGCCTGCTCGACTTTCTGCTGTCGCAGTCGCTCGAGAAGCTGCTGCTCGACCACGAGGCCTGCCGCGCGGCGCTGCGCTGCGCGCGCGGTATCGACTGCGCCGCCGATCGCAACACGGGCACGGTGGGACTGTTGGCCGACCTGGTGCAGGCGGGCGAGCTCCTCTCGCACCCGCACACCCGCAGCCACTGGAAGACCGAGCTCTCGCTCGCCTCGCCGCTCGTCGATCGAAAGAGCTACGGCGACTGGGAGGTCGCGGGGCGGGAGACCGCGCTCGATCGCGCCCGGGGCGAGCTCGAACACCGCTCTTTCCCCGGCTCGCCTCTCGCCGCGGAGCTCGCCGGCGAGCTCGCCGCCATCGTCGCAGCCGACGCCGCGAGCCATGGCGTCTTCCAACTGCCGTTCGCGCAGGAGTCCACTGGAAGTCCCACTCGGGAGCCGGCCATCGGCGCCGGGACCGCAACCCCATGAACACGCGCCCTGCGGGGCGCAGGAGCTCATCATGAGCCAGTACAAGATCGCGTGGCTGCCAGGTGATGGCGTCGGTGTCGAAGTGATGGAAGGCGCCAGGATCTGCCTCGATGCCCTGAAGTTCGACGCCCGCTACACTCA
Organism: Thermoanaerobaculia bacterium; assembly: GCA_044230215.1. GTDB lineage: Bacteria > Acidobacteriota > Thermoanaerobaculia > Multivoradales > JAGPDF01 > JAGPDF01. The sequence goes on from JBGARM010000177.1 coordinate 1,229, forward strand.
CGGAGATATCGGCTGGGAGTTCTGGCGCAGCGAAGGAGAGTCCTTCCCGCAGCGCACGATCGACCTCCTGGAGGCGAGCGACGCCGCGCTGTTCGGCGCCATCACCTCGAAGCCGGCGAAAGACGCCGAAGCGGAGCTGGTGCCCGAGCTCAAGGGCAAGGGCCTCGCCTACCGCAGCCCGATCGTGCGCATGCGGCAGCGGTTCGACCTCTTCACCTGCCTGCGGCCGTGCAAGGCCTATCCCGGGAACCCCTTGAATTACAAGGATGGCATCGACCTGGTGATCTTTCGCGAGAACACCGAGGGGCTCTACGCCGGTGTCGAGTTCAGCCCGGTCCCCGACGAGCTCAAGGCGACTCTCACCAGGCTGAGCAAGCCGTTCGCCCACTTCGCCGGCATCCCGGGCGACGAGTTCGCCATCACCTGCAAGGTGAACACGCGGAAGGGCTGCGAGCGGATCATCCGCGCCGCTTTCGACTATGCGCAGAAGCGCGGCTACCCCAAGGTCACGATCATCCACAAGGCGAACGTCGTGCGCGCCACCGAGGGCCTGTTCCTCGAGACCGGCAAGCGGATCGCGAAAGAGTATCCGGGGATCGCGATGGACGACGCCAACGTCGACGCCATCACTATGTGGCTGCTCAAGAATCCGCAGAGCTACAGCGTCCTGGTGGCGACGAATCTCTTCGGCGACATCATCAGTGATCTCGCGGCGCAGATGGTCGGCGGCCTGGGCTTCGCCTGCTCGGCCAACATCGGGACGAAGCTCGGCGTCTTCGAGCCCAGCCACGGCAGCGCGCCCAAGTACGCCGGACAGTACAAGGTCAACCCGATCGCCATGATCCTCTCGGCGAAGATGATGCTCGAATGGCTGGGCGAAACCGAGAAGGCGGCGAAGCTCGAGGCGGCAACCGCCGCCGTCATCGCCGAAGGCCGGGTGCGCACCTACGACATGGGCGGCAGCGCCTCGACGCTCGAGATGAGCGAAGCCATCGCGCGCAAGCTCTGAGACGACGAGCGAACGGAGCCCAGTGACGGAGCCCAGCCATGACGCAGATCCTCATCCATGAAGTCGGCCCGCGCGACGGCCTGCAGGCCGAAAAGCAGGTCGTTCCGACGGCGACGAAGCTCCTCTGGCTCGAACGGCTGATCGGCAGCGGCCTCGACATCGTGCAGGTGGGCTCCTTCGTCCATCCGGAGAAGGTGCCCCAGATGGCCGACACCGACGAGCTCTTCCGCCGGCTCACCGCGGACGGGCGCGCTCCGGGAGCCACCCTCTCGGGACTGGTGCTCAACGAAAGGGGCCTCGAACGCGGACTCGCCTGCGGCGTGGAGATGTTCTGCATGGGGGTTTCGGCTTCGGAAACCCACAGTCGCAAGAACACCGGCATGGGCACAGCGGAGGCCACCGCGCGCATCGTCGCCACGGCGCTCGCCGCGAAGAGCGCCGGCAGGGAGGTCCAGGTCAGCGTGCAGAGCGCCTTCGGCTGCGGCTTCGAAGGGCGGATTCCCGAAGCGCGCGTCCTGGAGATCGTCGCCGCGTACCTCGAGGCCGGTTTCGAGTCCATCAGCCTCGCGGACACGGCCGGACACGCCTATCCTTCCCAGGTCGCCGCCTATGTGCGCCGCATTCTGGCGATGGCACCGGCCGCCAGGATCACGGCGCACATCCACAACACCTACGGCCTCGGCATGGCCAACGTCTACGCCGCCATCGGTGCCGGTGCGACCGCCATCGAGACCAGCTTCGGCGGGCTCGGAGGCTGTCCGTTCACCAAGGTCGCGGCGGGCAACGTCGCCACCGAGGATCTCGTCCACGGTCTGCAGCGCGCGGAGGAGTGCCGGAAGATCGACCTTCCGCAGCTGATCGGCGTGGCGCGCGACGTCGCGGCATTCTTCGGCCGCGACCTTCCGGGATGCGTGTACAAGATCGGTCCGATCCCGGACCCCCCGGACCCGATACCGCCCGCGGCGCCGGCCGACTGAGCGAGCGAGGAGAACGCAGATGAATCGACGCATTCTCGAAGGCATCAAAGTACTGGACCTCACCAACGTCCTGTCGGGACCGTTCACGACCTTGCATCTCGCCCTCCTCGGCGCCGAAGTGATCAAGGTCGAGAATCCCAAGGACGGCGACCTGGCGCGCAAGCTGGGAATCCTGCCGGAGCTCAACAAGCGCCTCATGGGCACCAGCTTCATCGCCCAGAACTGCAACAAGAAGTCGATCACGCTCAACACCAAGAGCGCAGAAGGCAAGGCGATCTTCCTCCGCCTGGCGAAGGATGCGGACGTCGTGGTGGAGAACTTCCGGCCCGGGGTGATGGATCGCCTGGGGATCGGCTACAAGGTGCTCGCCGAGGGAAACCCCGGACTGGTCTACTGCGCAATCTCCGGCTTCGGGCAGACCGGCCCCGACGCGCTGTTCCCGGCCTACGACCAGATCATCCAGGGCCTGTCGGGCGAGATGGCGGTCAACGGCGACGAGCGCCTGAACCCGCTGCGCGCCGGCTTCCCGGTCTGCGACACGGTCGGCGGGCTCAACGCCGCCTTCGCGGTGATGGCGGCGCTCTTCCACCGGCAGCGGACCGGCGAGGGCCAGGCGATCGACATCGCGCTGCTCGACAGCATCCTGCCGCTGATGGGCTGGGTCGCCGCCAATCTGCTGATCGGGCAGCAGCAGCCGGTGCTGATGGGGAACGACAACTTCACCGCCGCGCCCAGCGGGACATTCCGGACGCTCGACGGCCACATCAATATCGCCGCCAACAAGCAGGAGCAGTGGGAGGCGGTCTGCGACGTCCTCGACCTCCCCGACCTCAAGACCGATCCGCGCTTCGCCGAGCGCGATACGCGGAAGAAGAACCGCCGCGAGCTCACGCCGCTGCTCGAGGCGAAGCTCGCGCTGCGCACCACGGCGGCCTGGGTGACCGAGCTCAACGCTGCCGATGTTCCCAGCGGAGCGATTCTCGGCCTCGAAGAGGCGCTGCGGCAGCCGCAGATCCGTCATCGCCAGGTGCTGAAGAAGCTGCCGCTTCCCGGCTTCGGCGACATCGAAGTCTTCGGCCTGACGGCGCAGTTCGAGAAAACGCCGGGCGCCGTCGACACGCCGCCGCCGGTTCTGGGCGAGCACAACAGCGAAATCTACGGCGGGCTGGGAATCTCCGCCGCCGAACAGACCCGACTCAAGACCGCAGGCGTCATCTGACAGGAGCCGTTATGGGAATGACCGTCGTCGAAAAGATTCTCGCCCGTGCCGCGGGCCTGCCGTCCGTGGCTGCCGGGGACGTCGTCGAGCCGCGGGTGGATCTCGCCATGTCGCACGAGAACGCCGCGCTGGTGATCAACCAGTTCCAGGAGATCTTTGCCGGCACCGGACTCGCGCCAAAGGTCTGGGATCCCTCCCGGGTGGCGATCATCTTCGATCATCGCGTGCCGGCCGAATCGCCGAAGACCGCCACCAACCAGAAGAAGATCCGCGACTTCACCGCCGCCAACGGCATCACCAAGTTTCACGACATCCGCGGCGACGTCGGCGGAATCTGCCATCAGATCCTCCCCGAATACGGCTACGTGCGCCCCGGCTACGTCGTCGTCGGAACGGACTCCCACACCACGACTCACGGCGCGCTGGGCGCCTTCAGCTTCGGCGTCGGCGCGACCGAGATGGCCTCGGTCTGGAGTCTGGGTTTCGCCGTCAACATCGAGGTCCCGGCCACCATCAAGGTGGTGGTTACGGGAGAGTTCCCGCCGTTCGTCGGCGCCAAGGATCTGATCCTGCACATCATCGGCACGCTGACCGCCCAGGGCGCCAACTACAAAGTGCTGGAGTTCCACGGCGAGACCATCCGCAAGCTGACGACCAGCGGGCGTATCGCCATCTGCAACATGAGCGTCGAGGCCGGCGCCACCTCGGGAATCGTCCCCGGCGACGAAGAGACGGTGCGCTACCTGCGGGAGGAATCGGGCGTGACGGAGGCCGTTCCCTGCGTCGCTCCCGACGCCGATGCGCGCTACGTTCGCACGCTCGAAGTCGACGTCTCGAAGCTCGAGCCGCAGATCGCCTGCCCGCACATGGTGGACAACGTCAAGCCGGTCAGCGCGGTCGCCGGCACGAGCGTGCAGCAGATCGTCATCGGCAGCTGCACGAACGGCCGCCTGGACGATCTCGCCGTGGCGGCGGGCATCCTGCGCGGCAAGAAGGTCGCGACCGGCACCCGGATGCTGGTCTTCCCGGCCTCGGGGCGGATCTTCTCGCAGGCATTGGACAGCGGCTATATCCAGGACTTCATGAAGGCCGGCGCAGTGGTGATGAACTCCGGCTGCGGGCCCTGTCTCGGCGTCCACGAAGGGGCGCTCGGCGACAACGAGACCGCGCTCAGCACGACGAATCGCAACTTCAAGGGTCGCATGGGCAACCCGAAGTCCGAGGTCTACCTGTGCAGCCCGGCCGTCGCCGCCGCTTCGGCCATCACCGGCGTCATCACCGATCCCCGAACCGTCTGACAGCGCGAGACAGGAGTCCCGCATGGCCAAAGTCATCATCCAGCTCGGCAACGACATCAGCACCGACGACATCTATCCCGGGCGCTACATGGCGACGGTGCTGCCCACGGAGACGCCGCAGTTCGCCTTCTTCGATCGCACGGACTTCAACGCCCGGCTGAAGGCCAGGGAGTTTCCCGCCGGCAGCATCATTGTCGGCGGAGAGAACTTCGGTTGCGGCTCGAGCCGCGAGCAGGCCTGCTCGGCGCTCAAGGGCTACGAGGTCACGGTGGTGGCCAAGTCCATCGCCCGCATCTTTCTGCAGAACAGCATCAACCTCGGGCTCCCGGTTGTGCTCTGTCCGGAGATCGAGGCCAGCGAGGGCGACGAGCTGGAGGTGACCGCGGACCAGGTGGTGAATCACACCACCGGCAGGACCTTCGCCCAGGTGAAGATGCCCGCCGCGCGGCAGGGCATCATGGATGCCGGCGGTCTGATTCCCTACACCCGGACCCTGCTGCAGGCGCGCCCGCGGGGGTAGCCGCGCGCGGCGACGGCCTCGGTACCGGGCTCAGCGCGGCAGTTCCGCTGCGCGCAGAATGGCGGCGGCGGAGCGTTCGACGTCGGCGTCGGTGGTCGACCAGTTGGAGACCGAGATGCGCATGGCGGCCCGGCCCCGCCAGGTCGT